>CALXZV010000013.1 GCA_944393335.1 uncultured Clostridia bacterium
TTAATTTTTATAAATACTTCAATTACTTTATTTGTCTTTGGAGTAGTAAACTTTATCGATTTCTACTTTAGAAGTATAGTTTATAGAATTGTTTTAAGAAAAGTAAATAATAAAAATAAGATTATTGGAGAGCAAAATTGTGAGTGAAATTTCAAGTATGTATAATGTAGAAGAACTAGCTAAATATATTGGATTAAATGATACACCAAAATCTTGGTATATAGCATATTATGAATATATTTTAATAAAAAAATAAATAGTATATGGAGGAGGTTTCTTATAGATTGCGTAAATTATTAGATAATAATACAGAAATAATAAAGGTCATAAATGAAAATGTGAATAAGTTACCTTTTGTTATATCTATTCCGCATAGTGGCTTATATATAACAAAAGAAATGAATAAAAAACTAAACAATGTCATTTTAGCCAATATGGATTGGTATCTTCCTGAATTATTTGAATTTATAGAAAAATTAGGATTTACTATGGTTATTAATAATATTAGTAGATATGTAATAGACCCCAACCGAGATATTAATATTACTAATAATGAAAGTTATACTAAATCATTAATATATAAAAAAACTACTTTCGATAGAGAAATGTATAAAATTCCATTAACCAAAAAAGAAATTGATGATAGAATAAAAAGATTTTATGAAAATTATCATAACACTTTAAATAGATTAATTGCAGAAAAGTTAAAATGGTTTAATAAAGTTTATTTAATTGACTTGCACAGCTTTGGAAAGCAAATTGAATCAGATGTGGTTTTAGGTAATGATAATGGAAATACAATGAATAAAGAATTAGTTCAATATATAAATAATTTATTTGTATATAATGGATTTTCTGTTTCAGTCAACAATCCATTTAATGGTGGATATATAACTAAGCATTATGGAAAAACACATGGCAAATGTGAATCGTTGCAAATTGAATTATCTTATTTTTCTTATATTGATAAAAGAAAATTTTACGAAGAAGAGTTCTCCTATATAAACAAAGATGTAATGAATGATTGCCAATTAAGATTGCAAAAGATTTTTGAAAAAATTATTAAAATCTACTAAATTCTTAGGAAAGGGAAAAAAATAAATGAATCAACGAATTTTTACAGGAAACTATTATGAATGTAAAAGAGGAAACTTAATTGCTATTTCTGGAGATAAAGGTAAAATGGCAGGTTTTATAGGTAAAGCAATTCCTCAGTTAGCTCCCAAACGTAATTTTTGGGATATATGGCATAATAATATAGGAAAGATATCTATTGAAGCAAATACAAGATATTATATTCAAGAATATTATAAACAAGTTTTATTAAATATTAATTTAGAAGAACTTCTATATGGAGAAAAAGATCCTATATTACTTTGCTATGAAAAAGGACAAGAATTTTGTCATAGACATATTTTAGCAGAGTACATAGAATTGCAATATGGAATTAAAGTAAGAGATATAAAAATTGACGAAAATATGAATATTGTAGAGAACAAAAGACCTGAATACATAAGACGTATTTTAGAAAATATAATTGAAAAGGAAAACCAAAGGTAAATTTTATAAGTCTTTACAAATTTTTGATATATTGATTAAAAACTTAAAGAAAAAAGAAGATTTAAATGAAAGTAAACTATTAAATGATAAAATTTATAATAGTTATGTTATAATGTTTATACACCAATTAATTGGAGGAATGGCAATGATTTTTAAGGATAATTATGAATGGACAAGTGGTTGGATACATGATTATTTTTGTGATAAAGATGGAGCAGAACTCATATTTGATATAAATAATTGTAATTATTTTGAATGTCCAATATGTCATTATAAATACACTGATGAAAAAAGAAAAAGAGCTTGGATAACTAAATATAGATACAAAATATTTGATGATTTAGAAAAAAATTCTAAAGAAAAGTTCAATTCTAAAAATGATAAAGATTTAGTTTTTATTAATGATGCACTTAAATATTATTCTACAAATTATGAAAAATTTTTAATACATGATAAAAATGGAACAATTTATTATAGCTATATTGATAATCCAAATAAATGTGGAAAAATTACAGCTCAAGGATTAAATGAAGCAATGATTTCTATACAAATTGCCAATTGCATCAGCAATTTAGGTGATTATTTAGATGAAAATATTAAAGTGTTGGTCTATAATCTATTTGAAAAAATATATCATTTACTAAAATCACAAATTAATAGGATACACAATATTGATTGTTATGAAGTTTGTGCAATAGGAATTATGGGAATTATATGTCAGAATAGAGAAATGATTAATTATGCTTTTAATTCAAACTTTTCGGTTTATGCACAATTAGAGAAAGGTATTACTAAAGATAATTTTTGGTTTGAAGGTTCTTTTCATTATCATTTATTTGTTTTAAAACCGATTTTAGAATTATTAAAAATAGCAAAACAATATAATTTTGAAATACCTGAAAAGTATTATCAAATTGCAAGGCAAATGTTACTTCAGTGTTATAGGTGTAGCTTTAGTGATTGTTCCTTACCAAGTCCAAATGATGGTTGGCCAAATAAACAATTATACGATTATATTGAAGTTTATGAAATAGGTAATGAATTATTTGAAAATGAATTTTGCAATATAGTCCAATCAATTAAAAATAAAAATAATAAGACAAAGACTTCTCATTTTATAGATACTGGATTTTCTCTTTTAAAAAATAATTATTGGAATGTTTTTATTAAATACCAAGACAACAATACAGGTCACTCACATCCAGACAAATTAAATGTCGAGATAAAAATAAAAGATGAATTTTTAACACATGATTTATCCACCTCAGGATATGGGACTAATATTTCTAAGGATTTTTATAAAAGATCTTATTCTCATAATACTATAGTAATTGGCGGTAGAGATCAAAATTTAAACTGTGAGAGCATTATAAAATATTATGATGATAATATATTAGATGTACAAGTAAAAAATATTTATGATGGTGTTGATTGTTCAAGGAAAATTGAACTATTAAATAATAAATTAAATGACTATATTAAAGTTAATTATAGTGAAAATCAAGTTATTGATTATATTTTTCATTGTGATGCAGAATTAGTTAGTAAGTTTAATAGTATCGATTTAGATAAAATAGAAGAATATCCTTATTTTAAAAAGATTAAAGAAGTAATTACTAAAGCTGATAATATTTCTTTAACTTGGAAGTTAAACAATCAAATATTAAATAGTGATATTAATTTGAAAGATAAGAAACTTTTTATTTGTATATCACCAGATAATCCTAATATAAAAAATAGAGTTACATTAATAATTCGTAATTTAAGTAAAAAAAATGTATCATTTAATGTTAGGTGGAGATTAAGTTATGAATAGAAATAGGTGGGTGTTATGAATAATACTAATTTAATAAATACAATTAAAGATAATATTTCGGTGAATTGTAAAAGTAAAATATAATTAGAAAAAGTAATTTCTAGTTACCGAGAAAAAGCTATTTGAAAGCAAAAAATCGGTAAATAGAAGTTGCTTTTTTCTTAAAATTAGTGTAAAATAAAGATATAGACAAGAAAAAAGGGCGCACTTAAGCGAGTGAATTCAAATTAATTTTTTTTGGTGTAAGACTAATTTCTATTCACTTCCTTTGTGCCACAACAGTGGCATATTCAGTTATGTGGATACTTCTTGTTATTTAATTAAAGATGTTTACTTTATTTTAGAAGATAAGGTTGTAGTGTAACCTTATCTTTTTCAATCTTTTGTATATTTAATTTATCTATTGTATCTTTACCATAGAAGAATTCGAAAGCTTCATATGGAGTTTTTCCACCTAATGCTTTTCTAGGTACTGAATTAATATGTGAGAACATTAGATTTAGCTTGTCCTGAGTCAAGTCTTTAAGACTTTTCTTCTTTGGAATAATGTCACGTATGAATATGTGGTTATTCTCTACATGAGGTTTTTGGCTAGGCATTTGAGCATCACAGTAAAATATATTACTTCTAATTTCACCAGTTTCAGAATTGATTTCAAATAGTTTAGACTTAGCAAATTCTGACCCTCTATCTGTAAGAATCAATCCAAATAACTTGTTATACATATCCTCAGATAGAATATCCTGGAAGTAATTAAGAGAGTCAGACATTTCTTCAGCTGTCTTATGTTGTTTTAACAATCCAATCATAAATCCTGTATTTTCAAAAATGAATGTTTGAATATATGGACCGTCTGGATTATTGTATACAGTATCCATTTCAGTTGTAGGAGAGCTCTGATTGTTCTTGACAAATTCTAAATAGTCTTCGTACTTTCTTCCAGTGTAATCAGCACTTTCAGATCTTTTCTTAAGTTTAGTTTTACCAGATATTTTTCTCCTAACTTTTCTTCTCAATTCTAGATTAGTAACACCCCAATCTTTGAATAAACCCATTTCAATATATGTATAAATAGTCTTTACACATTGTTTAATTTCTTTATGGTTTTCTAAAATTGTGTAAATTGATTGACCTTGCTTAATTAAAGGACAAATTATATGAGCTAATTCAAAAAGTTCTGTTGTATTTAAATTAACACCTTGTCTAGAGTCTTTTAAAGAATATTCATAATTCTTTAGAGCAACATTTGCGTAGTAAAAATATTTAGCCTTTTTACATTTAGAGATATTTTCACAGTTATTACAAGCACCAACAAATCTATCTCTTTGAAGACAAGGAACTTCTTCAAAGTCCTTACATTTACTAACACAAACTTTACATTCATTAAAATGCTTACACATCCAAGGAGATTCATTAATTTTAGAATATCTACGTTTTCTGTTGTTTCTAATTTCTTTTCCAATTGTAGATTGACTTTTATTAAGTTCTTTAGCAGTTTCAAATTTTCTTAATCTTTTGCAAATGTTTTGTTCAATAATTTTCCTATCTTCTAAAGAAAGATGTTTTCCTTTTAAACCCATAAAATACCTTCTTTCCCAAGAAGTATCCACTAAATATATTATACCACCAATTTCATTTAATCTTACACTAACTGCTAGTTTACTACTAAATTCTAGTTATTTAATATTAAATAGAATTTACTTTTTCAATTAACTAAGATAATATTTCAGATAAATATAATGTAGAAGAACTTGCTAAATATATTGGATTAAATTATACTCTTAAATCGTGGTATATAGTATATAAAGAAATTAAAGATAGAAAATTACCTAAAACAATTTTAGATAAAAATCTATTAGATGAAATATTAGAATATTATGAAGTTAATGATATGGATTTCAAGTCTAATATTTTAGAAACAATTGATTTAGTAAAAAAAGATGAGAAGTTACAAATAATAGTATATTTACTTTATTATATCCTTTACATAGATAATACCGGACTGTATAAAGATGTATGGAATTGGAAAATGTCTACTAACTTATTTAAAAGCGCTGGAAATTATATGATTCCTGTAATTGCACTATTGAGCGGTTGCAAATTACATAAAGAAAATATGATAAAGAGAAATTATGATGAAGAACAAATAAATGAGCAGAAAAAGAATATAAGAGAATGTTGTTTACTAGATAAGAAAAGATCTAATATAGATGGAATAAGATTTAGTCAAATAGTATGGGGTTCATATTTTATAAACGGAAGAATAATAACAATTAGTGTTTGATAAAATAATTATTATGTGATATACTTTTATAAATTAGTTTTTAATAGGAGAGGATTATGGCAAAAACATTATTAGAATATTACTTAAAAATCTTAAATTATGATAATAGACCTGAATTCTTAAATAAATATTTAAAAACTCCATGTTTAGAAAGATTAAAAAAGGTTGGATATTTTTGTGGAATGGATTATGCATCTAAAAAAGTATATAACTTTAAGGAGCATATTACCAGATATGATCATTCTTTAACAGTCGCACTTTTAACATGGAAGTGTACAAAAAATAAAACCGACACTCTAGCAGGACTATTTCATGATATAGCGACACCGTGCTTTTCACATGTAATAGATTATATGAATAAAGACTATGCAAAGCAAGAAAGCACAGAGGAATATACTGAAAAGATATTAAAGAATGATAAATATTTAAATGAATGCTTAAAGAAAGATAAAATAAAAATTGAAGATATAATTAATTATAAACAATATAGTATAGTAGATAATGACAGACCAAAAGTGTGTGCAGATAGATTAGATGGTGTAATATTAACAGGAATTTCATGGACTAAAAATATAGATTATAATGACATAGATAATATTGTAGAAAATATTGAAATATATAATGATGAAATTGGTTTTAAATCAAAAGAAGTGGCAAAAAAAGTATTGAATGTGAGCGATAGTATAGATAAATATTGTCATTCAAGTGAAGATAATTATATGATGCAATTATTAGCAGATATAACTAAAAATGGAATTAAAAATAAATATATATCTTATGATGAATTGTATAATTTAAGTGAAGATGAATTAATATCAAAATTGAAAAATAGCAAAAATAGTGAGATTATTAATAAGTTAAATAAATTTGTAAATATATCTATAGAAGAAATACCAGAAACAGAAATACCAGAGATAAAGGCAAGAGATTTAAATCCCTTAGTAAAAGGAATAAGAATAAAAGGATAGAAATTAGGAGAAGAATATGGAATTTTATAAAATGAATCACGAAGTAACAGAAAAAGATATAAAAAAATTTAATATGGAAAACCAAAGGATAGGAGTAATAGTACACATAGAAGATAAAGATGGTAATATTTTATTGCAACAAAGAGGCTTAAAATCAAGAGATGAAAATGGATTGTTTGAAGATGTAGGTGGGAGTTTAGAAGAATTTGATTCAAATTATAGAGCAGCCATTATTAGAGAAATGCACGAAGAGATGGGAAAAGAAGCTAAAATAGAGTTATCAAATACTAGTAATATTTTTCATGTAAGTAAAAATAATACAAATTGGATATTTGTTATTTTCAAAGGTCGATATCTAGGCGGAGCTATAAAAATAATAGAGCCAGAAAAATGCATGGGATATAAATTTTTCAGTTACAATGAAATATTGAATTCAAGTCTAGTTACTGAAAGCTGTAAGTATTTATGCAAAGAAATTAGAAATAATAAAATATAAAAATATATAAAAAATAAATTAAAAATATATTAGTTATATTTGAAGATTATATAAGACTTATTTTTAACGAATTAGATTTTTAATAAAAAATTATTTATTCAAAGTTAATTTGGAGTTATAGGATATTTTTTATAACAAATGTTTACTTTACATAATTAATATGATATAATTATATAAAGTTTGACTAGAAAGTCAATCCAGACATCAAAAAAACAAGAAATGAGGTATTAAAAATGAAAAAGATTTTGATGTCCGTTGTAACACTTATTGCACTTTCCGTTGTATTTATGGGTTGTGCGACAAATCGGGACACTGTCAGCACTGTAAATCAAACTTCAACAGAAGTGGAATCTGGATTGCAGGAGAAAGATTCTACCAAACCTAACTCAATTATCTATTGTAGCGAAGATTGGGAGAATCTAGATAAGCAAAATGATTTAATTAATGAAGTCCTTTCAACGCGGCAAGATGGAGCTCTACAGTACGAACCTCATGGAGTCTATAGACTTTATGACGAAAGCTTCAAGACGTACACATTCGAAGCTCCGAACGATTTTTACCAAGTCGTTATGATGAATAATGATGAAACATTTCCATTTATCATACATAACACAGGAAATCATGGCGTAAGCTTCCAATCTGTTGTTTACAAGGAAGGAAAATTTGTTGGTCTAACTTCCAACTATGTCCTTTTTGAGGTAGCAGATGGAACTGTAAAAGCAGTCTCAATTAAAGAAAAAGAAGACTGCCAGATTGGAGAATACCAATTTGATGTTTTGGACTTCAACGAACTTTCTTCGGAAGAGCAGGAATCTGCCATATATCCTAACGGATGGTATTTTGCAAATTTCTAAGCAGCCAAAGTGTCCCTAACCAAATTAGAAGTACCTGATAGTGTACCATCAGGTACTTCTAATTTTAAAAGTTATATTTATCTTAATACTGTCATAATTAAATTTATAAATACTTTAATTAGGAGAAAAAATGAATGTTTTTGATAATGTAAAAAAAATAATATCCAGAATATTTTATAATCTTTCAATGATAAATTCTAGCCATAGTATAGAAAATGAGTCGGTAACGAATAAAATATCAATTATAGATACCAGTAGCTTAAATATAAACAGAGTTTTGACTGATGAAGAAAAACAAAGATTAAAAAATTATAGCCAAGAAATTGACTTGTCAAATAATCAAATAATAGAATATGAAAATGAAATTTCAAGAAAAGTAAGTTACTATATGGAGATTTCTAGAAAAAGATTAAATCAAAATATAGAAAAAAACCAAGAATTACTAAAAGAAGCAACAGCAAGAAATGTTATAAGTCAAAAACTTGATATAGAATTTAATAACTTAGAAATTAAAAGTATTATAGAAGAATTACAAAATTTAAAAAGAGAATGCGAATTGAGAATTATAGCATTAGAAGAAAAAGGACAAACAGAAATAAGAAAAGGAAAAAGACTGATATTTTTTTTAGAAAATAAATCTGATTTAGTAAAAATTAATTTAATTAATAATGCAATAGAGAGAATAAAAACAACAATAAAAATAATAGATATGTTATCAAATAGTATTAAAAATGAGTTAATTGCAACAATGCAAGAAGAAAAATCACTGGATAGATATATAGAAAACAATGAAAATGAAGAAAATACTAGAATTATAAAAGAATTATTAAATAGAAAGTTTGAAGAAGAAAAAGAAACTTTACAAGCAATACTAGAAATAGGAAAAAATGAAAAAGAATTTCCGAAAAGTTTATTAAATGTAAGCCTTGAAAATAAAGATATATCAGAAAAACTTAAAATTATTGTAAAAACTAAAAGATATATAGATTTATATGTTGAAAAAAATAAAAATGATTTTTTAAAACTAGGTGGATTATTTGAAAAAACAAAAAATATTTTAGAATCTTTATGGCAGCAAATTGAAACAGACTATTTTGACCGCGAATTATGGGCTAAAAAAGAGTTTGAAGGCTTTGAAAAGTATGATAAAGTATTGGAAAAGATTGAAAAAATAATAAACATATTTGATGAAGAAATCCCAGAAGATTTTAAAAAGAAATTTTATAGAGTTAAATTTTATGAAAAAGCTCTTTGCAATGAACATAACCAAAGTGACGTAGGTAAAACATTTCTTATAAAAAATGAAACCGAGAGAAACTATTATTTAAAAATTTTAAGTGAAATTATTGATAAAATTCATAGGACATCAGATGATGCAGATTTATTAAAATTTATGGATAAAAATTTAAGAATAAAAGATATAGGCAGTATTTTAAATGATTATGAAAAAATTACTGCATTACTTAGAATAGAAAAAAATGGAAGAAATGGACTGTTCAGTTTAAGATTGTTTAAAATGAATAAATTAGCAAATGATTTTAAGGTTGTGCTTCAAAGTAAGGATAATCCTAGCTTATATGTAACGGCTATTATGAATACAAAATCCTTATCTAATGTTTCATTAAAAGAACTTTCTGAACTAAATGGAATTATTGATATTAAATATAAAAAAATTGACATTGATAATTTATTTGAAAACCAATTAGAAAAATATGGTGCTAGTTCAAAATTTGCATTAGAAATATTAAATTTATGGTCAAATACTCCAAAAACTACTAATTCAATTTATAGATTTATAAATAGTAAATATATTGAAGAATTGCCAAAGAGGCTTGTAATTCCTGAAATATTTAATGAGGTAGAATTTAGAAAATTAATTGAAAATGAAATTAAAAATATTACATACAGTGATTTGTTTGCTTCTAAATCTAATAAAAATGATTTTAGAAAATATAATAAATGCACAAGGTTTCAAGCTGAAACAGAACAATTAATTAATAGGAATATTAGATTAGAAAAAGATAAACCAGAAAATGAACGTAAATGGAAATCAAGTCGTACAAAGATAAAATTTATAAATGAAAGAACTGGAAAAGCAGAAATATACAATATTAGCTTAGCTGAAGCAATTTGTAGATTTGCAATAACATTAGAAAACATGTTTGATAGAAAAGTTAACAAAATAGATATAAGAGATAAAATCTTACAGTCAGATAACTTTAATATTGGACAAGAAAATCCAAGTTATTCATATTTTGAACTTATGAAAGAATTAACAAGATGTTTACTATCAGGCAAAGGTAAAGAGCTATTAGAAGTAGCAAAAAAATATTTAGAAGAGTATAACATATATGATGAGAATAAATCACTTGAAATTATAGATGAAATGTCTGATTTTGTTGCAAATTATATTAACTCAAGAATTAATAGTGATTCTATTCAAGAATATGATTATTCTTTCCTATCAAAATCAGAATATTCTGATAATGAAAATAGACTAGAAATTTTTAAAAAAAGAGGTTTAAAGTCAAAATTAACAGATTTTGCATTTTTGTTAACATCATATAGGAATCTATCTGATGACGGCCCTTACTGGACAAGAGATTCTGATGATTACGGCGTGAAATTTACTTTTGGATATCGTTTAATGGAAGTACGTATAATTAATGAAAATGGAGAAAGGTATAGATGTAGAGCTTGTGAAAGTTGCATATCAGCACGTCCTTATATAACTTGTTTAGGAAGTTTCTATATACCAGCTAATAAAGAAAGTATAAAAAGGGCAAAGGATGGTATACTTGAATTAGAATACGGATATTATCCACAAGAAGCAGCATCTAAAGAAATGCAAGAAAAATTAGAATTAGCATATAAAGATGGTAATCTTATAAAAACTAAAAATACTTATTCTGTTTTAGATGAAATTGAAAAAAATATTTCCAAACTTCAAGAATATGAATATATGGGGAAAAGATATGTAAGATTCGATGAAAAATTTGGTAGATATGGTATATTTAAACTTAATAATGGAGTTAAATATAATTGGAATAATAGTTTTTGGTTTGAAGTACAGCCTGTTAAATGGTGGGTTGATGAAAAAACAAAATCTATGATAACAGAAAAATTAATTTTCAATAGAGTACCATTTCATAGTACAACATATCGTCCAAATAGTTTTAAAGAAACAGATATAAAAAAATTTATGGACAATATTTTTTCGAAAGATCTTGAACAATCAAATGAAGTTGTTTTATTGGGAGAACAGATATTATATAGTTTTTTAACTCAAAAAGAGAAAAAAACTCAACAAAATAAAAAAGATGAATATGAACGTAACTAATTAAAGAACTAGATTAATAAGAAAGATATAATAATATTTGCAATTTTACATAAAATAGTGTATAATAATTAGTACAAGGTTATTCTTGTATTTTCTACCCTTTTTTCACTAATTAGTGAGGGTAATTCCTCTAACTTCTTAGTTTTACATATATTACAGTCAAAAACATTTTTATTTAGGAGGATTGAAAATGGACGAAAAGAAACGGAAAGATTACAGTGATTTATGCTTGATAGTTTCTGCTTTTTCACTGATAATTTACATTATTGTAGCAGTTATTAGTGTTTTTATCAATAATCATTATATGGGCATACTACGAATTTTATTATGCACAATTGCAACAATAACCTATGCTGTGAAATTATACTTAGACAGAACGCTTAATGAAAAAGATGAATTTTCAACTTTTACTTTTCTCTCTTGCTTGTTCTGTCTACTTTCCAGCATTATCACTTTGTAACTATTCCAATACGAACTTTTCTCCAACAAAAAAGAAAATATTCTTTCTCTCTCAGCAATGAGGGAGTTTTTTTATAGATTTTAAATTTTTTTCGTAGACATAAAATTTAATATATGCTATAATGTTTTTTAGCAAATTTTTATTTGCAAATATTAATTTCCTAATTATAGGAAGTGGAGGTATTACTTATTATGACAAGAGCACAGGAAATCAGAAAAAAATATTTTGTTGCACGGAATCCGAATGGCTTAAAAGCCAAAGTAAAATTAAATCGTTTTCAGGTCAATGAATATGCAACAAAAATTTTTAACTGTATTCTTGATCAATTTGAAAAAGGTCTCGAAAGCCAAAACTCATATTCCAGCAAGATCTATTTATTTCCTGATTTATCAAATGGTAATTTCATTGTAACGCTAAACAACCAAGAAGTTGAAGAAATGGATATACCATTTGATAAAAACATTCTTAAACAGGTTGTAAGAATGTTCCGTAAGGAGAAAGGTTACACAGTTAAATATATTTCAAGATGGCAAGGTTTTGTTGAATTCGGGATAAAATAAGTTATTATCATTGCAAAGAAGTGGGCAGTCCACTTGGACTGCCCATGCTTTTTATTTAATAATATTATAAAAGATATTTGCCTTTCTTTTAATTTACTTTTTTCTATTTCTTTTATATTCATTATCTTTTGCTCCATTTTGATGATATTATACCGTTCTTTTAATTCCACTTTCTTCCTTTTCTTTCCTTTTAATTCCATTAATATTATAATCTTTTCTATAAATGATAAAATTAATTTCAATAAATTTTATCATATTTATAGAATTTTAATTCAAATTAAATTTATCAAATGAGCAAATTAATTTATGAAAGTCCCAAAATATATTTTCATATATTATTTCTTGTGTTTTGTAAATAAAAATTAAATAATTCCCAAATCTATGATATGATACTTAAAATAGCAAATTCAGATATATACATAAACGAAAAGACAAATAGATTATCTCAGTATATACAAATAATATTTAATATATACAATTTCTATAAGATACACAACAAACAAGGTGTACTCAAAGATGAAAAATTATAAGAATAAGTTTCGCATAGTTTATGTTGTTGTATCTCAATTTTCATATCTATGCTTATTAGGTATATGAAGTGAAAATTGTTGTATTATGTATTATTATTAAAGAAACAATCAAATATAATTTATTTTTTAGTAAGTTCTTAAAGCATAAAAATTACTACATAAAATTTTTAGCTTTATTAAAACTATTAGATGCTCAAACAAATCTATTTAAGAATACTAAATATATTTTAAAGGGTGAATTAGACTCTAATCGAAAAGATTATACTCTAATTCGCTCTTTTTTTGTTAAATTTATTATTATTCAATGTCGTTCGCCTCCTAGAATTTTAAGTTTTGAAATTTAAAATTTTAGGAGGTATTTTTTTATGAAAATTAATCTAGAAAATAAAAATGAAAAAGAAATAAAGGAAATTGTAAAAAAATATATGGAGAATCATTTAAAATTGTCTGATGATATGTATAGCTTTAATCTTAAATATTTTTTACATATTGGAATAAACACTAAAGATGAAATATTAGTACAAATTACCGAAAAAGAGTTTGATAAATGGAGTACCAGGTTAAATAATTCAAAAAATGCAATGATAAGGTTAGAGTTAAAATATGAAGTTAAACCTATAGGATTTAATAATGCAAAAGAAGTTCCTGTAACACTTAAGATTTTTAACTATATATTCACAAGACAAATATATGAAGAGAACAAAATAAGACATGAAAAAGAAAGACATATGATTAAAAGAAAAAATACTCAAGATATAATTTTAAATGCACATTCTAAAATAGGAATACCAAACAATGAAGATATTAAATTAGATCTATTTTTTATAAAAAAAGAATTAGATAAAATTTTACCTTTTCCACAAAATGAAAGGTATTTTAAATATAAATATGAAAATAAATCATTTCAAAAAATTGCTGATGAAGAACATGTATCTAAACCTGCTGTATATAAAAGTATAAAAAATGCAAAAAGAAAATTAAATAATTTAAAAAAATTTTTAATTTAGGGTTAACGAAATCGTCTTTAACTGGGCTAGTATATAGAAGGGAAAAAAACCTTTTTAAAATTAAAATATGGTTTGTACATTGAAAACTAAATATAAATCTATTAGATACATTAAATATTGCTTCATATAGATTGGCAACTATATGAATTACTTTTAAGATAGTTACTTAAGAGGATGACAATATGAGTAACTTTTGTATAGTCCTAGTTCGAGCGTAAAGTTATAAAGTTTTACCATAGAAATTTTATAATGGTGCGTCACAAGCATGGAGTACAAGCCAGAGTTCTGGTTGGTTGAGATACCAATGTTGTTATTAACTATAACAAATCTAAGATTAAAAGGAAATTAAATATACATCTTATTAGAGATACACTAATCTTGTATCTCTAATAAACTTATTGGAGGCAAAAATGTTAGATATTATTTCAATGATTACAGTATTTTTTATACTCATAGGATTACCTCTAATTTTAATAGTAATAGGAGGAAATAAAAACAAGACACAAATGGAAATAGATCAAGACACAATAGATGAAGAAAAATTTATTAAAGACTATCTAGAGAACAAAAAAAAATAACTTTGTCAAATGTACAAAACAAAAATTTGCACTTTTGTCTATAGTAAAGATAAATGTTAAACTTCAAATTAGCAAAATAATATTTTGCTAATTTGAAATTTATAATTAGGAGGTTTACTAAAATGTCTTTTTTAAAATATCAGAAAAATTCTCCAGATTTTTTAAATAATTATTTAAAATATAAAAGATTTATAGAATTTTATTCTAATACTACTATAGACGAGGTTTACTTTGATTTAAGAACATTTTTTAGATACCTTAAGCTAAAATTATATAATACTAAATTACTAGAAAATTTTGATATAAATGATTTTAAGAAAGTGAATATAAAAGACATTACCATTAAAGATATTAATAATATAAATAGAAATATGATAATTGAATTTACTTATTTTTTAAGTGAGAAATTAAACAACGATACTGTAACCAGCAATCGTAAGTTAGCATCAATAAAGAAGTTATTCGAATATTTATTTTCAAATAACTTAATAGATAATAACCCCTGTATAAATTTAGAAACAGGAAGAATTGAAAAAAGACTTCCAAAGTACCTTACTTTAAAAGAAAGTAAAAAACTTTTATCTATAGCAATTAAATCTAAAATGAAATATAAGATTAGAAATTATTGTATTACATGCTTATTTCTTAATTGTGGATTGAGATTATCTGAATTAACTAAAATAAATTTATCAGATATTAAATTTGATGAGCATACTCTTAAAATTCATGGAAAAGGAAATAAAGACAGAATTTTATATTTAGATGAAGCTTGTTCAGAAGCAATTTCAGAGTACATTAAAGAAAGACCTAAATTAGATAAATCGTATATTGATTACAATGCATTATTTTTGAGTTCAAGGAATAAAAGAATTTCGACAAGGAATGTTCAAACTATTATTAAAGATGAATTAAAAATGGCATTTAATGATACCAAAAATGATATACATACACATTCTTTAAGACATACTACTGCAAGTTTAATGTACAATATAAATAATACAGATATATTAATATTAAAAAGAATGCTTGGACATTCAAGTCTTTCTTCAACTGAAATATATACACATGTTTCTTCACAAAAGATGAAGGAAATAATGAATAATTGTACAATTTCAAGTATTTTGGAGAAGAAAAAGGAGGAACTTCTAAATGAAAGAAAATAATAATTTACCAGAGTATTTAAAAGACTATTCAGGTTATTTGATAGGAATTAAAAATTTGTCAGAGGTATATGTAAAAAACATTATATCAACAGTCAAACAATTTCTTGATTTTGTTAATATACATATACTAAAAAATAAATATGCAGATTCAAAAGATATTACAATAAATGATATAAGAACGATTACAAATAGCAATATTTATAGTTACCTTTTTTATCTTGCTGAAAATCACTATAAAGCTAGTTCTAGAATTACAAA
>CALXZV010000014.1 GCA_944393335.1 uncultured Clostridia bacterium
GTGGTTAAAACAGAAACGTTGCACGTAAAAAATAGTGAATTAACAGCGAGTGGGTTAGTTCCGCTCAATGTTGAAAAGAAAGAATTTAATATGCTAATGTCTTTATATCAAAGAGCTCAAATAGACATTTTAGACAAACTACGGAGCTATTCAAGAATATTTTAATAGCAAATATAATTATGAAGTTATTAATCATATTTCAAGTAGAATAAAAACTCCAACAAGCATAATAAATAAAATGAGGAAGAAACATTACGAACTGAATTACAAAAATTTAATAGAATATATAAATGACATAGCAGGTATTAGGGTTGTGTGTACTTTTCAGGATGATATTTTTAGGGTAAGGGATATTATAAGAAGTATGCCAAACACTAGGATTATAAAAGAAAAAGACTACATAACTAATCCTAAAAAAAGTGGTTATATGGGATATCATATGATAATTGAAACAATGATAGAATATGAAGGAGATATTATACCCATAAAAGTAGAAATACAAATTAGAACACTTGCAATGGACTTTTGGGCTTCAGCAGAACATAAAATGAAGTATAAAACAAAAGCAAAACTTTCTAATAAAGACTCAAAAAAATTAGCTTGGTATGCAAAGATTATTAACAAAATTGATGAAAGTATGATGAAAATTTATCAAAAACAAATGGCTGAGTAAAAATTTGAAAGACTGGTCGACAAATTGACTGGTCTTTTATTATTGTGTTAAGCTATAGATATGGTAAAAATTCTTAAAGCCAAGGTTTATAGGCTAAACCCAAAACCTAAATAAAAATAAAAGGAAAATAAGAATATGAAAGAAACTATTTTAAGACAGGCTACAAAGTTTGAGAACATTAAAGAAATTATTTATAATTCAGTAAAAATGTATCCAAACCATGTGGCTTTTGTAACAAAAAAAATTAAAGAAAAGGGGATAGAATATAAAAACACTACATACAAGAAAATGCTTGATGAAATAAATGCATTAGGTAGTGCTTTATATAAACTAGGACTAAAAGGAAAAAGAATTGCTATTTGTGGAAGAAATAGATATGAATGGGCTATTTCACACTTATCTTGCTTACTTGGTGGAATGATTTCAGTTCCTTTAGATAAAGAACTTCAAGTAGAAGAATTAGAAGACTCACTTGTGAGAAGTAAGGCGGATGCAATAGTATTTGATGAAAAATATGAAGAAAAAATAAACACAATAAAAGAAAACGGAAAAACACAAATAAAAGTATTTATTTGTATGAGCAAATTTAAAGATTTTATAAATGTTCCAGATTTAATTGAAGAAGGAACTGAAATTATAAAATCAGGAAATAGAGAATATATAGATTGTGAAATTGATTCACATGCAATGAGCATTTTACTTTTTACATCAGGAACAACATCAAGATCAAAGGCTGTAATGCTTTCTCAATATGGTATTGCAGTAAACGTATATGATATGCAATTAGTTGAAGATATAAGAGACACAGATGTTAATATTGCATTTTTGCCATTTCACCATATTTTTGGCTCAACTTGTATGATAGTGATGCTTGCATGTGGGGTAAAAACTGTATTTACAGATGGTTTAAGATATATTCAAAAGAATTTAAAAGAATACAAGGTAACAGTATTCGTTGGAGTGCCTATATTAGTAGACAAAATGTATGAAAACATTGAAAAAGAGATTGCAAAACAAAATAAAACTAAGCTTATAGAATTTGCAAAGGCTCTAAGTAATGTGTTACTTAAATTACACATTGATATAAGAAGAAAGTTATTTAAGCAAGTTATAGACGGCTTAGGTGGAGAAATGAGGTTCGTAATTTCAGGAGGAGCACCATTAGACAAAAGAACAGAAAAAGGATTTAATGATTTAGGAATTAAAATGGTTCAAGGTTATGGACTAACTGAAACATCACCAGTTATAGCTGCTGAAAACTTTAAACAAGTAAAATATGGCTCTGTTGGAATACCTTTAAAAGATGTGCAAGTTGAAATTGTAAATAAAGATGACAAAGGTATAGGAGAAATTAGGGTTAAAGGTCCAAATGTAATGCTTGGATATTATGAAAATGAAGAAGCAACTAAAGAAGTATTAAAAGACGGATGGTTCTATACAGGTGACTTAGGGTATATAGATAAAAAGGGATTCCTATTTATTACTGGCAGACAAAAAGACATGATTGTTTTAAAAAATGGTAAAAAAGTATTCCCAGAAGAATTAGAAACACTTGTAAATAGAATTTATGAAGTAGAAGAAAGCTTTGTATTTGGTATGCCAGAAGAAGATGATCCATCAAAAATAAAGGTTGCAATTAAAGTAGTATATAATAAAGATAAAGTAAAAGAAAAATATGGAGATATCTCAAAAGATGATTTATACAAAAAAATATGGGCTCAAATAAAAGAGGTAAATAAAACATTACCACCTTATAAATATATCAAACATATGATTTTAACAGATAAACCTTTAATAAAAACTACTACTCAAAAAATTAAAAGAAAAGAAGAAATAAAAACAGTACTATAATTATTCATAAAATTTCCTTAGGCTGAATAATATTTATCAGTTGAAGGAGATTTTTATATGAAGAAAAGATTTTTAAAATATTTTATAATGTGCACAGCAATTATATTTTTTATGTCATCAGTTGGGTATGCTTCAAGTTATGATGTGCCTGTATGGTCAAGTCAAAATAATAAATTAAACACGAATATGGCTTATGATGATAATGCTCCAATTAGTCAGAACAAAGTAAATAATACTGAGAAAGTGAATAGCGATAATATAAGTATAAGCAATGAAACAGATAATAAGGTGAATACAGATACCATAAATGTAAATACAGTTGCAATGAGTAGTGAAACGCTAGATTCATCAGAGGCTGTGACTAACAATCCACTTAATTTGACTTGCGGAGGTGCTATATTAATTGAACAAAATACAGGAAGAGTACTTTACGACTATAATATGCATGAAAAACTAAGACCTGCATCAGTAACAAAAGTTATGACAATTCTTTTAATAATGGAAGCAATAGATAGCGGTAGAATATCTTTAACAGATAAAGTGCCTTGTAGTGAAAATGCAAGTAGTATGGGAGGCTCACAAATATGGTTAGATACAACAGAAGAGCTTACTGTAGATGAAATGCTTAAAGCTATATGCGTTGTTTCTGCTAATGATTGTACTGTGGCAATGGCGGAGTATTTAGAGGGCTCAGAGCAGGCTTTTGT
The DNA here is from genome assembly GCA_944393335.1 of uncultured Clostridia bacterium. Taxonomy (GTDB): domain Bacteria; phylum Bacillota; class Clostridia; order TANB77; family CAG-508; genus CAG-793. Next base: position 3,232 of record CALXZV010000014.1, read on the forward strand.
GGAAAAAATGAACCAAAGAGCAAAAGAACTTGGAATGAATGATACAACTTTTAAAAATTGTCATGGTATAGATGAAGATGGTCATGTGACGTCAGCTTATGATATAGCAATAATGTCAAGAGAACTTTTAAAAAATCATGCTCAAATTACAAATTATACAACCATATACATGGATAGCTTAAGAGGAGGAAAATCGGAACTTGTAAATACAAATAAATTGGTAAGAAATTATGAAGGTTGTACTGGCTTAAAAACAGGATCAACAAGTGTAGCATTATTTAATTTATCTGCAAGTGCTACAAGAAATGGATTATCTTTAATTGCAGTAATAATGAGGGGAGAAACAAGCGCTATTAGATTTGCAGAGGCAAGGCAACTTTTAGATTATGGGTTTAATAATTATCAATATAAAGAACTTGGAAAGGCAAATGACGTAGTCGGATTGGCAAATATAGAAAAAGGGCTAGAAAGTAGTATAGAAGCTGTAGTAAATAAAGATGTAGGGGTGGTTATAAAAAAATCAAATGACATTAATATAACTCAAAATGTTGAAATTTTTAACAATATTTCTGCACCAGTAACTAAAGGTCAAAAAGTTGGAGAATTAACATTTACGCTTGACGGAAATGAAATTGCAAAGGTTGATTTGGTTGCAGATAGAGATGTACCAAAATATAGCTTATTTACAATGACTAAGAGAGTATTTGAAGATTGGTTTACACTACTGAGAAAATGTTAAGCAAAAAAGAAAAGTGGCTTTGCCACTGCCACGAGCTTTGCTCGGGCTGCCTAAGGTAACTTAACCTTGTAAAATAGCAATCAGCAGTCAAACCCATATAAAAAAGTTTGACTGCTGATTGCTAAATACAACTTAAGCAAAAGGCTTTGCTTAAAATGCATCAAGAATTATGGTAAAAGATGTAATCAACCTTTTCCAAGGTTGAAGACTTGATGATTGCCTGAGTTTGGGGATCATAGAAAGCAACTAAATGCCCATCAGCAAAAATTGCGTTGTCCTTGATTTGAATCTTAGACACCAGTATTTGGCTAAGAAATTGCATAAATTCCTTGGCTGGTCTAGCATTTTTGTCAGGGAATGTTAAATTGCCTTCAGTGTCTAAAGCAAAACAACATTCACTTCCTTGCCAAACTTTCCCATCCCTAGTGTAATAATAACTTGGCAAACATGGAATCAACCCCAAAGGACCTCGAATATACTCCTTCTTTCCAATTTGGATAATCAGGGAGTTTTGGGTCAAAATCCATTGGAGCGATTTCGATAATTTCTTTTTCCGATACATCTTGAGCCTCCTAAAAAAGTAATACTATATATTATACACCTAATTAACATAAATTTCAATACAAAATTGTACTTTTTTATTTTAATTCAACAATCCTTACATCAACACTATCATTATCTGAGCTTGCATAAACTTTAATATCACTTCCAGTATTGTTTGTGAATTTTAAATCAAGGCCTCCGCTATATGAAACTGCGGCATCTTTGCCTTCTTCAATGTAAGTAACTTTTTTCTTATGAGGGTGACGCTCAGTAACTTCAATTCCTTCCACTTCAAGAGCAGCATTGTAAATAGTAGTACTTACTTGGCAATTGCCACCTCCATAACCTTTTTCAACTTGTTTATCAACAATAACATCAGCTTCTTGATAGCCTTTTTCGGCTGAAGGCTGCCCCACAATTGAATTAAAAGAAAAACTTTGACCATTATTTATAGTAGTTCCATTTATTGTATTGCATGTAATATTAATATTATTTAGTCTTGCACTATCACCACTTAATTTAGTAGAAAATGAAGCAATTTCAGTTTCTACAGGAGTAACAGGAACAGTTACTGTATTGCTTGGAATATACGTATTATTTATCTCATTTATAATATTTTCTTGTCTTTTATTATCTTCACTTTTAGCTAAATCGGGTTCTTGACTAGAATTATTACTGTTAAAATTGTTATATAGCATATAAATTCCGACTCCTATTGCTATTATAATAATTACTGAAATTATTGCAATTAATGATTTTTTCAATGCGAAGATCCTCCTCCAAATTATTAATATATATGTACAAAATTTATTATGTCCAAATTAATTATTTTTATTAAAAAAAAGCAAATCGTGAATTATAAATCTTAAATTTTTTTAGCATTGAAAAAATAAAGCTGTTTAATACTGAAAAGATAAAGCTGTTTAACGCTGAAAAAATAAAGCAGTTTAACACTGCTGTTGACAATTTCTTTAAATTTACTTATAATATAAATATAGTAGTTGAAAGGAAAGTTGTCATGGCAAGTAAAGTATGGAAAAAGTTACTTTTTATTATTTTAGTAATAGCATGTTTATTTAATATAACATTAAAATTAGTGCAAAGAAGTTCATTTAAAGATGAATTACAGTCTTCTGCACAATATGTACAAGATTTAAAACAGGAGAATAATCAAGTTCAAGAAAATGTGACAGTGCAGGACGGAACAATAACTTCACAAAATGAAATAAGCATAATGAATATTATAAGTTAAATTTACAAAAATAATCAGCTTTTACAGTTGATTATTTTTTTACGTTTGTATATAATTTTGAAAGAAAATTTAAGATAACATTGATTAAAAACGGCTTAGTTACTTAACTGTAAAATACAATAGATTCAGAAAGGATGAAATTAGCAAATGAAAAAGATAAACAGCATTATTCAAAAAATTATAAACAGCAAATATATAGGATATATTTTAATATTTTTACTTTCTTGTATTATAATTGCTCCAATATTTTCCATGGACTTAACACAAAACAACGAAGCAAAAATTCATATGGCAAGAATTTTTTCAATTGATTCAGTATTAAAAGATGGAGTTTTCCCACCAATTATAGATTATAAATATATTAATGGATTTGGTTATGCACTCAATTTGTTTTATGGGCCCATAACAACATACATACCTATTATTTTGTTAAACATATTTGGAACATCAGGTTTAGCACTAAAAGTTTTTGCTTTTTTTACAGTATTTCTTTCAGGCATAACAATGTACAATTTTATTTATAAAGTTACTAAAAGACGTTCTATGGCAACTATAGGCGCTCTTGTTTACATATCTGTGCCTTACAAATTGTCTAATATCTTTTCAAGAAGTGCAGTAGGAGAGTACACGGCTTTTATTTTTATACCTTTAGTATTCGAAGGACTTTACAATATATTTAATGATAAAGGCAAAAGTTATTTGCTGGCTATAGGAATTATTGGGCTTATACTTTCGCATACAATTTCTACTGTTTATATTGCAATATTTGCATTTATATATTTACTTTTAAACATAAACAAACTTGGAAAATGGAAGGTTTGGAAAAAACTACTACTTAATGCATTGGTTGCTTTAGTTGTTTGTATGTTCTATTTAATTCCACTCTTTGAACATTATATTTTTGGAAATTATACTATTTTTGATACAATAGCTATGCATTCAAATTGCCCAGAGGTTTATACTACAACTTTAGGATTTAAAGACTTATTTGCAAGTGAGTTTGGAGATCAAGAAATAAGATTTTCACTTGGAATAATGACATGCGTGTTGTCTTTACTTGGAGTATTTTGCTATAAAAAGATAAAAAAAGAATACAAAGAAATATATTTAAGTTTTTTACTTATTAGCATTATTGCATTAATAATGTCTAGCAAATTATTCCCATGGTTTATGATGCCAAGTTTTATGGGAGTAATACAATTTGCATGGAGAAATTTAGGATTTTTTGCCTTCTTCATTTCATTAATTTGTGGAATAAATGCAGTAACATTTGCAGAAGAAATTTTGAAAAAAGAAGTATTAAAAGACACTTTTTTATTTACTGTAATAATTTGCATTTGTGTATTTGCCTCTTTAGGGGTAATGCGAGATTGGAAATTTGGAGATTTAGAAAATGAGAAGAAATTTGATGATGTAATTAGAAATACCGACAGAGTTTACTTCTTTAGTATAAATAGAGATTATTTGCCTATTAATTCATTAAAAAATCAGTATTTCTTAGTAGATAGAGATAATTGTACATATGTACTTGAGGGCAAAGCTACAATCGACAGTGAAAATAAAGTAAAATTAAAGAATACAGTACAATTAAGCAATGTAGAGAATAATACAATTATAGAATTACCATATATTTATTATTTGGGATATAGTGTGGAAGTTAAATATGATAATAATGACTATGTTAATGTTAAGCCATTTGAATCTGAAAATGGTATGGTGGCAATTAAGCTAGACCAATGCGAGTCAGCTACAGTAAATGCTGAGTACAAAGGAACAATCCTTGAAAAAGTAGGATATGCAATATCATTTGTTGGTGTTATTATGCTAATTGTAATGATTTATGTGGAGAGGAGAAATGAATTATTATATTGATTGTAATAATTTATATAGAGAGGAGAAAAGGCTTATTATATGAAAATGAACAATAATTCTAAAGATAATTTAAAAAATGAGCAAGAAAATAGTAAAGAAAAAACTTTGTTAGAAAAAATAAAAGCAATTATACATAACAAAAGCTTTATTGCAAGTTTGTTTATAATAATTGTAAGTATTATTTCGCTAATTCCTATGTTTGATCCAAATTATAATATTCAATTCAATGATGGAGTTCAACATATTTGCAGGCTTATTGGAACAGAGCAATCTATAAAAGAAGGCGAGCTTATTCCAGTTATAATGTCAAACTTTTGCAATGGGTTTGGATATTCGTGGAATTTGTTTTATAGCCCAGTAACGGCATATTTGCCATTAATATTTAGAATATTTACAACATCTTATGAAATGTGTATGAAATTATTTGTCCTTGCTGTTAGTATAGGTAGTGGATTTGCTATGTACTTTTTTATGAAAAAATTTTTAAACGGATACGCAAAATGTAAGCAAGAGAATAAAACAAAAGAATGCAATATAAATAATAAGGATACTAAAAAGCAAAAATTTAATTCAAAACTAGATAATAATAAAATAGAAATGATTGCTATTTTAGCAAGTATTTTATACATATTACTTCCATACAGATTAAATGATATATATTTAAGGATGGCTGTGTCAGAATTAGCATCATTTATGTTTTTACCAATAGTATTTAATGGCTTATATAGTATAATAAATTTAAAAGAAAAAAGCTGGCTACTTGTTTTAGGTGGGGCAGGAATGCTTCTTACACATAGTATGCTTACAGTATATGTAGTTATTTTCTGCGTCATTTATTTGTTAATAAATATTAAAAAGTTAGACAAAAAGACAATCTTAACTTTACTTATCAATGCAGGAATTATACTATTACTTACAGCATTTTATTGGATACCATTATTGCAAGCAAAATTAAGCACTGACTATGAAGTATTTAATGAGAACCATATGATTAGATGGGATGTAATGATATATTTAAAAGCTATGCCTTCAGAGCTTGCTTTTTACATACCTGGAAGGATGTATTATGGAATCGGAATATTGGTCATAATTGGCACTGTACTGAGTTTTACAATATTAAAACGAAAAGAAATAGATAGAAAAAACTTTGTATTTTTCTTGATTTGTGGTCTAATATCTACAATAATGGCTTTGGACTTTTTTCCATTTGAAAAATTACCAAGCATATTTACAATGATGCAGTTTTCATATAGAATGCTTGAATTTGGAGGATTTTTCTTGATAATTTGTGCTTCAATAGCAATAGGAATGTCAGCAGATAAATTTAATATTTACACTGTTATGTGCTTAACATGCATATCTATATTATTATTGTTGCCTAATTTAAAAGAAATACCTAAAGGAAGCTATTTTACGGAGGATGAATTAATAAAAGGAATTCCCGTAACTAGTGGAACTGGCAGAGTTCATGCAGGTTGTGCAAGTTTTGAATATTTGCCAAACAAAGCATTTGAGAATAGAGCATACATAGAAACTAGAGAAAATGTACCAATAATTTTAAATAAAGATTCCAGTATTGAAAATTCACAAATAAAGGAAGATGAAAGACAAAATATAGATTCTAAAAATGAGAGTGCAGATAGTAAAAACCAAATTAAGAATTATTATAAAAATGGTACAAATTGCAGTTTTGAAATTTCAGCAAATTTTACGGAAAAAGATTTGGAAATTGAGTTACCATATATCTATTATATTGGATATAATGTTCAGTATACAGATGAAAGTGGAATTGCACATAAAGTAGAAACATACGAATCAGAAAATGGATTTTTATGTATAGATGTTCCAAATGAAAATATAACTGTAAATGTAAAATATACTGGAACAGTGCTTATGAAGGTAGATTATATTGTATCATTAATTACAGTTTTTGCCTTGCTATTTTTTGCAATATATAGTAAAATAATACAAGAAAATGAGTTATGAAAAATAGAATAATAGTATAAATTTATAAACAATCAATAAAATATAAATTTTAAACATCAATAAAAACATTAATTTTAGAAAGGTAAAACAATGTCAAAAGGAACAGTAGCAATAATAGGAAAGCCTAATGTTGGAAAATCTACTTTCTTCAATTATTTAGTTGGACAAAGACTATCAATAGTTGAAGATACTCCAGGTGTTACAAGAGACAGGGTATATGGAGAAACAAACTGGAGAGGCAAAGATTTTACAATAATTGATACAGGCGGAATCGAAGAAAAAGCAAATGATGTAATAAGTTCTCAGATGAGACTTCAAGCAGAGCTTGCAATAGATGTAGCTGATGTAATCGTTTTTATAACAGATATTACAACAGGAATAACACCAGATGATAGAGAAATTGCATTAATGCTTAAAAAATCAAAAAAGCCAATAGTACTTGTATGCAATAAAGTAGATGATTTCAAAAAGTTAGAAAACGACACTTATGAATTTTATAATTTGGGACTTGGCAGGCCTTATCCAATATCATCTGCACACGCAAAAGGTATTGGTGATGTGCTTGATGCAATATATGAATATCTTCCTGAAAAAGATGAAAACGATGAAGATCAAGAATACATAAAAGTAGCAATAATAGGAAAACCTAATGTTGGAAAATCATCTTTGGTAAATAAAATCTTAGGTGAAAATAGAAGCATAGTAAGTAATATTGCAGGAACAACTCGTGACGCAATAGATTCTAAGTTTGAAAATGAGCATGGAAAATATATTTTTATAGATACAGCAGGTTTAAGAAGACATAGCAAAGTTGAAGAAAATATTGAAAAGTATAGTGTTCTAAGAACAGAACTTGCAATAGAAAGAGCAGATGTATGCTTGCTTATGATAGACGCAAATGAAGGCGTAACAGAGCAAGATACAAAAATTGCGGGAAAAGCACATGAAGCAGGAAAAGCTGTAATAATTGTTATAAATAAATGGGACGAGTATAACAAAGAAAATGGTACACTAGAAAATTATACAAAAGATGTATATAATAAACTAGCTTATTTATCATATGCTCCAATATTATTTATTTCAGCAAAAACAGGACAAAGAGTAGAAAAATTATTTGACTTAATAAATGAAGTTTCAAATAATAATGCAATGCGTATTGCAACATCAGTTTTAAATGAACTTTTAGCTGAAGCAGTTGCAATAGTACAACCGCCAACAGATAAAGGAAAAAGGTTAAAAGTACTTTATATGACACAAGTAAGTACAAAACCACCAACATTTGCAATATTTGTAAATGATAAAAAACTATTTCATTTTTCTTATGAAAGGTATATTGTTAATAAATTAAGGCAGGAATTTAATTTTAAGGGAACGCCGATTAGAATTGTGGTAAGAGAAAGGGAGGACAAATAACATGGTTTGGGCAATAATTTTAACAGCAATAATAGCATATTTATTAGGAAGCATAAGCTTTTCAATTATTTTTACAAAAAAATTCGCAGGATTTGATGTAAGACAAAAAGGTAGTGGAAATGCAGGTAGTACAAATGTATTAAGAACAGCAGGAAAAAAGCCAGCAATATTAACACTTATATGTGATATTCTAAAAGGAGTTCTTGCAGTTGTAGTGGCATTTTTAATGGGGAAAATAGCAAATGCTGATGTGTGGAATTCTGCTTTATTAATACAAGTTGCAGGTGTATGTGTTGTACTTGGACATACATTTCCAATATTCTTTGGATTTAAAGGCGGAAAAGGTGTTGCAACAGCACTAGGTGTATTATTAATTACTAATTGGCAAATAGGCCTAATTTGCCTAGTATTTGCTTTAGTATTAATGGCAATTACTAGAATAGTAGCACTTGGCTCAATCGCAGCAGCAATTCTTTTCCCAGTACTATGCTTTTTTATAACAAATAATTTCTTAGTTGGAGACGAATCAACAAGAATGACATATCTAGTTTTTGGAATAATTATGGCATTAATTGTTATATTTAATCATAGGTCAAATATTCAAAGAATGGCTAGTGGAACAGAAAATAAGTTGATATTTAAAAAATAAATTAAACAATAAATAAATTATTTTTAGGAGGAACGCAAATGAGTAAAAATGTTGCAGTAGTAGGTAGCGGTAGCTGGGGAATGGCACTAGCTAACCACTTAGCAGAAATGGGAAATGATGTAAAAGTATGGTCTTTTACAGAAGAAGAGAAAAATTTAATAAATAATGAAAGAAAATGTATGTTTATTCCAGACATGGTTTTGGATGAAAAAATATATTGCTCAAATGATGTAGTGGAAGTTGTAAAAGATGCAGATTATATATTTCATGTAACACCATCAAAAGTTACAAGAAATGTATTTAAACAGTATAAAGATTATGTGAAAAATAAGCCAATTGTAATTTGTTCAAAAGGGTTGGAAAATGCAACATTAAAAACTTTAGATGAGGTAATGCTAGAAGAGTTGCCTTCAGCAAAAATTGCAGCATTTTCAGGACCAAGTTATGCAACAGAAGTAGTAAAACATATTCCAACAGCTATAATTTTAGCATCAAAGCATGATGATGTTTTAGATGAAGTATCAAGCTTACTTATGAATGAATATATGAGAATATATAAATCAAGAGATGTTGTAGGAGTAGAAGTTGGAGGAGCTTTAAAAAACATAATAGCTTTTTGTGCTGGAATTTGTGCTGAACTTAATTTAGGAACAAATGCACAATCTGCACTTATAACAAGGGGTCTAGCAGAAATAACAAGACTTGGTGTAAAAATGGGAGCTAATAAAGAAACATTTTTTGGACTTTCAGGATTAGGAGATTTAATACTTACTTGCTCAAGTGACGAAAGTAGAAATAGAAGAGCAGGAAGATTAATTGGAAAAGGCAAAACTATTGAAGAAGCTAAAAAAGAAATAGGAATGACAATTGAAAGTGTAGAAAATATTGAAGTCGCAAAAAAATTAGCTGAAAAATATAATGTAGAAATGCCAATAGTAAATGCTGCTTATGATGTACTATATAACAATTTAAAGCCAAAAGATGCAGTAAACAAATTGATGACAAGAGAAATTAAATTTGAAATGGAATAAAATGAATAAATTTCACACCTCGCGCAAATACTAGTAGCGAGGTGTTTTTATGAAAAAACAAATTAGTAAATATTTATTAATTACTTTAATGATTATTTGTGTAATTTTATTAATCACTTTAATATATATTAGATTTTTTAGCAACAATGAATCAAAAGAATATGCAATTCTTAAAGAAAAAGCGGAAGGAGAAATAACATATTTAGACTCATCAATTATACAATTAATGAACAATCTAAATAATATTTCATATTCAAGGTATCAAGTAACTATAAAAGAAATTAACGAAAGTGAACAGCAAAACAATTCTTCAAGTGATAAAGAAAATTCTGGTAATGGTGAGCAAACAAGTCAGCAAGGAAGCCAAAGTAGTAGTAGTGAACAAAATCGGTGGAAATGAGCAAAGTAGCAATCAAAGTGGAGGCAGTTCAGGAGAAACTTCCAATGCATCAGAAAGTACAAATCAAAGTGAAGCTAGAACATCAAGGCTAGCACAAGTAGATTCTCTTTTAAATTCAAATTATGATGATATACCTTGGGATGAAATCTCTTATGGAGTAGAAACTATGTATACTGCTTGGCCAAGCATAAGTATTGATATGCAAGCATTAAATGTAAACGAAAGTGATATATCAAGTTTTAGCACAACACTTGATGGAGTAGCACAGGCAGTAAAAGCTGGGGACAAAAATAGTGCACTTATAAATTTATACAACTTGTATGCACTTTTACCTAAATATTTATCATATTTTTCAAGTGATGAATCAAAATTAAATATATATAATACAAAAGCATATGTTTTAAGTAGTTATGTATCTGCCAACAGTGCAAACTGGGAGGAAATGAATACAAATGTAACAAATGCCATAAATACATTATCTAAAAATATGCAAACGGAAGGGATAAGTAATATAGAAAAATCTACTTTGGAAAAATCTTATGTACTATTAGAAGAACTTAAAAGAGGAGTTAGCTTAGAGGATAAAGAAATATTTTATATGAAATATAAGCTTGCAATGGAACAACTTGAAATATTGTAATAGTAAGAAAAGAGTTGTCAATTGGGACGGTTCTATTTGACAACGTCCCAACTTACAAGTTATTTTAAAGGGCTAAATTTTTTAGCCCTTTTTAAACAAATTTTTATTGTCGTCTTTTATTTAAAATTATTTTTCTTCATCTTGCTTTTTCATATTATTTTGCTCATTTCCTTTAGGACAATTTTTAGATGAATTCTTTTTATCTTTTTTACAATCTTTTTTACCCATATATAGGCACCTCCATTTCTATTTGAAATTCATTTATATTATTAGCTAAAACTGTAAATTTTATACATTAATTAGTTTTATTTTAATTAAATGATACTTCCAAGTACAAGTATGCCCAAATTGTCATTATAAATTTTACCAAATTGAGACATAGGGAGAGGATTAGTTCCGAGTCCTGCTTCAATAGTATATCCGGGTCTATTAAATTGCATAATAAACCAATCTTTAAGACCAGCATTTGATGACTCCGGAGGAGTAGAACTTAAAGTATATCCACTAACTTTACTAAATATTTTACCGATTTCTACTGAATCTTGAGGTAAATAATTTGAATAACTCCAGAAAATAACTTCTCCTTGAGTATGGTATGCCAAAATAAGCCTAAAATTATGCTTTAGAGTAAAGTTGTAAATTGCCAAAGCCTCAGGTTCTGTAAGAGGACCAAATCCAACAAAATCTCTTGGCGCAGGTCTGTTAAATCCTTGTGCAAATTTTATTTCACGTGCTTCTGTCCAGCTAGCAGGAAATTGAAGATTTAAATCCACACCATTAAAGTTTGCCTTCCATCCACTAGGAAAAGGTATGCTAGGAAATTGGTCGGCTATTCGTTTATAATGCATATAATCTTGTGAGCCTTCTCTAATATTTCCAGTTACCAATTCTACTCCATCTGGGTTAAGCAAAGGTACAATATAAATAGAAGATGTATTAAAAATCATTTTTGCGCTATGTTCAAATATGTCATCATCTCTAACATAGGCATCGCAAAAGTCTTCAATAAATTTCATAAGTACATTTGTTGTTATATATTCATTTGCATGAATTGATGCACTATACATAACTTCATTTTGACCTGTTCCAATGCGCACACTTTGTATAGTTCTTTTTTGAACACTTTCTCCAATTGTTTCAATTTGCAAAAATGAATATTTATCTTTAAGCTTTTTCAAATCGTCTTGTAAACGCTCATAAGTATATGGCTCTTTTGTATTAACTATTTGTTCATTATTTCCCATTATTACCTCCAATTGTATTTTCGAAAAATCTCATTATATAATATTGCAATTTAAAATTTTTGATACAAATTTTAAACTTTTAAAAATAAGGTTTTGCCAACTTGTCAAAAAAACTACTTGCAATTTCACACAATATATGTTATTATAATAAAGGACTTTAACTT
>CALXZV010000015.1 GCA_944393335.1 uncultured Clostridia bacterium
AGTACGTTCCTACTTGAAAATTTTTTTCGATTTAGGACCGTCCCAGATTGAAAATTTTCGATTTAGAACCGTCCCCAACTGAAAAAATTATTCAATTTCAATCTTTCCAGTATATAAAGCATAGTACATACCTTGTTTTGCCATAAGTTCTTTATGGTTTCCACGTTCTAGAATTCTTCCATGGTCTAGTACCATTATTAATTCTGAGTTTCTTATTGTAGAAAGTCTATGTGCTATAACAAATACTGTTCTGCCTTTCATTAATTCATCCATACCTTTTTGAACAATTTGTTCTGTACGTGTATCAATACTTGATGTTGCTTCATCTAATATTAATACTGGTGGATTATATAATGCGGCTCTTGCAATTGAAAGTAATTGTCTTTGACCTTGAGATAAACCTTCTCCACTTCCTGATATTACTGTGTCATATCCATCAGGTAAGTTTCTAATGAAATGGTCAGCATTTGCAAGTTTTGCAGCTTTTATTACATCTTCATCACTTGCATTTAAGTTAGCATATCTTATGTTGTCTTTAACTGTACCTGTAAACAAACTTGTATCTTGCAATACCATACCAAGTGATTTTCTTAAATCCTTTTTCTTGATTTTTTTAACATTTATGCCATCATATCTAATTTTACCATCTTGTATATCATAAAAACGATTTATTAAGTTTGTAATTGTTGTTTTTCCTGCACCTGTTGCACCAACAAATGATACTTTTTGACCTTCTTTAGCTTCCAAAGTGATGTCATGAAGTACCATTTTGTTTGGAGTATATCCAAAATTTACGTTTTCAAATTCTACATGTCCACGTAATCTTGTATAAGTTACTCTTCCATCATGGTGTGGATGTTTCCAAGCCCAAATTCCAGTTCTTTCTGCACTCTCAACTAATTTACCATTTTCCATTTTTGCATTAACAAGTGTTACATAACCATCATCTACTTCTGGCTCTTCATCTATTAATGCAAAGATTCTCTCTGCACCAGCTAATGCCATTATAACAGAGTTCATTTGTTGTGAAACTTGACTTACTGGGTTTGTAAAAGCTTTTATGTATTGTAAGAATGCTGCTATACTACCTATACTTAATATATTATTAACTGAAAGCATACCACCAATTATTGCAACAAATACATATCCTAGGTTACCAATGTTTGCAATACATGGCATCAAGACATTTGCATAAATATTAGCTTGAGTACTACTATCACATAATTCTTCATTAAGTTCATCAAATTTTTCTTTTGACTCTTCTTCATGATTAAATACTTTAACAACTTTTTGTCCAGACATCATTTCTTCAATGTAGCCATTTACTTTACTAATATCGTCTTGTTGTTTTACGAAATATTTAGAACTGTTTCCACCTAAATATCTAGCACAGAATATCATCAATACAACCATACCTAAAACTATAAGTGTTAAGTATACATTTGTAGTAAACATTGATATTAATATACTTGCCATTGTTACAACTGATGAAAATACTTGTGGAATACTTTGGCTAATCATTTGTCTTAAAGTATCAACATCGTTTGTGTATGTACTCATTATTTCACCATGAGCATGAGTATCAAAATATTTTATAGGTAAACTTTGCATGTGATTAAACATATCTTCACGTACTTGTCTTAAAACACCTTGTGAAATGTTTATCATAAGTCTATTATAAATATATGTAGCTGTTATACCAACTAAGTACATTACGCCCATACCAACAACTGCCATAAACAAATTACTTAAGTCAGGGTTTTCCTGTCCCATTAGAGGAGTGATGTAATCATCAATTAATTTTTGTAAGAATTGTATTCCCATTACATTAGCAATACTACTAACTATAATACTAATAATAACAACAACAAATTGAAATTTGTAAATTCCAGTTGCATATTTTAAAAGTCTTTTTACTGTTTTAAAATCAACTGAGCCTGATTTTTTCTTTGCTTTTTTATTATTTTTATCAGAATTTTCTTTTACTTGTTTATTATTTAGCTTTTCTTTCTTACTCATTATCTTCTCCTCCTTTCATTTGTGAATTATATACTTCCTGGTATATTTTATTAGTTTTTAATAATTCTTCCGAAGTACCAATACCATTTATTTTTCCTTCATTCATTACAATAATTCTGTCGCAATCTTCTACTGAAGTTACTCTTTGTGCAATTATTATTTTTGTAGTATTTGGTATTTCTTCCCTAAATGCTTTACGTATGTAACTATCTGTTTTTGTATCAACAGCACTTGTTGAGTCATCTAATATTAATATTTTTGGTTTTTTCAAAAGTGCTCTTGCAATACATAATCTCTGTCTCTGTCCACCAGATACGTTTGTTCCACCTTGGTCAATATATGTATCATATTTATCTGGGAATTCTTGAATAAAGCTATCTGCTTGAGCTAGTTTACATACTCTTTCAAGTTCTTCATCATCAGCATTTGGATTACCCCATCTTAAGTTTTCTGCTATTGTTCCAGAGAATAATACATTTTTCTGTAAAACCATAGAAACTTCGTCACGAAGTGATTCCATATCATAATCTTTTACATTAACTCCGCCAACTTTAACAATTCCTTTTGTTGCCTCATAAAGTCTTGGAATAAGTTGTACTAATGAAGACTTAGAACTTCCTGTTCCACCAATAATACCAATTGTTTCACCAGATTTAATTTCCAAATTAATATCTTGAAGTGCAAATTTATTTGGATCTTTTTCATCACTATAAGCAAAACTTACATTTTCAAATGTTATAGAACCATCTTTAATTGTTTTGATTGGATTTTTCTTATTCTTAATAGATGGCTCTTGGTCTAGAACTTCTACAATTCTTTCAGCAGATGATTGAGCTATAATAATCATAACAAATACCATAGAAAGCATCATTAAGCTCATAAGTATTTGCCAAGCATAAGTAATTAAGCTTGATAATTCACCTGTTTGGAATGTTCCACCTATTATAAATTTAGCACCAAGCCATGAAATTATTAAAACTGAAAAATATACAACAAATTGCATTATAGGGCTATTAAATGCTACAATTTTTTCAGCTTTTTTGAAGTAGTTATAAACCTCATTGTTTACATCTTCAAACTTCTTCTCTTCATGTTCCTCATTTGCATAAGCTTTTACAACTCTAATGCCTCCAACATTTTCTTGTACTACTTCATTTAACTTATCATATTTTTTAAATACTCTTTCAAAATTTGGATGTGCTTTAATTGCTATGTAAAATAATGCTACTCCTAAAATAGGTATTGCAACTAAGAATACACAAGATAGTCTTGCATCTATGCTAAATGCCATAAATAATGCAGCTAAAAGCATAACTGGTCCTCTTATTAATATTCTTATAATCATCATGTAAGCCATTTGAACGTTTGTAACATCAGTTGTAAGTCTTGTAATTAAACTTGAAGTTGAAAATTTGTCTATATCTTCAAATGAGAAATTTTGAATTTTATAGAACATACCTTTTCTTAAATTTTTAGCAAATCCAGATGATGCTTTTGCTGCAAATCTTCCAGAAAGCATACCAAAAGCTAATGACATTATTGCAGATAAAGTTAGTAATATTCCTATTTCAAGTATGTATTTAATGTCACTATTTGGAATACCAACATCAATAATTTTTGACATTAACATTGGAATTATTACTTCCATTACAACTTCTAAAACGACGAAAACTGGCGTTAAAATACTTGCTTTTTTGTATTCTTTAATGTAACTTGCTAATTTTTTTATCATTTTTTATTTTCCTTTCGTATAAATTTAGGTTTTATGGTTTAACCTATAAACCAATATTTTTGACAATTTTATTAAATGCGATTGTCATACTCTCATTTTATGGAGTCCTTCAAAACCAGATTTTTTAAGAAAACCCATAAAACAGTTTTTAATTAGGCTAACAAAATGGCGATTTAAAAAGAACAAATTACTTTGTTCTTTTTTTTAAAATTTATTTACATTTTTATAATATTATGCTTTTGAAATATTATTCATAAAAGTCCTTAATGCTCCTCATATTAGCCATTTTGAGCTCTTCATATTTTATTATGATATAACAATTATTTATTTTTGTCAAGAAATTTTTTTCATGATTTAAAAAAAGCTAGGAGTTGCCATCCTAGCTTTTTTAAGTATAACGATGAAAGACTTGAATTCATTCGCTAAAATTATTATACTTCTTTTACCTTTTATTGTCAATAGCTTTTACAAATATTTATTTTTTATCTTTTTGTAATTCTTTATATCTCTTTATTTTCATTGTAGAAGTTTTTTCAAACTCTCCCTCTTTTAATTCAAGAGATTTTACAGCTTTATATGATGTAAGTTTTTTATTTACCCCTTTTATTTGTTCCCAAATAATTTTCTTTATTTCGTCATCTGATATATTTCCGTGTAATTCTTCAATTTTTTCTCTGTCTGGTATTACTCTTGCTGTTATAATTAATTCTTTGTCGTCTTTACGTTTAGCTTCTTCTCCTTCTGGAGCTTTACCATATACCATTACTTCTTTTATTTCAGGAATTTTATCTAATAACATTTCAATTTCTTCTGGGTATATATTTTTACCATTTTGTGTTACTATAACATTTTTGCTTCTTCCTGTAATGTAAATAAATCCTTCCTCATTAATATATCCAATATCTCCTGAATGGAAATATCCATCTGGTTCAATTGCTTCTCTTGTTGCTTCTTCATCTTCGTAGTATCCAAGCATAAGTGTTGGAGATTTTATCATTATTTCTCCTTCACCATTTTCATTTGGATTGTCTACTTTTATTTGAGCTTGAACAACAGCTTTTCCTGCTGAGCCAACCATTGGTTTATAGTCTGGGGTTAAGGCTGCAATTGGAGCTGTTTCTGTAAGTCCATATCCTTGTAAGAATAAAATTCCTATATCTTCAATCCAATTTCCGACTTTTTTGTCTATTGGAGCTGCTGCTGAAACTATTATTCTTATATTTCCACCTAAATTATCATATATTTCTTTGAATACTTTTTTCTTTATATCTATTCCAACTGATTTTAGTCCATTTGTAATATGTATCATTGAGTTTACTAATTTTTCTTTATGACTCTTTTTGATTGTTTCATTTATTTTTTTGTAAATACTTTCAACTAATAGTGGAACTGTAAGTACCGCTGTTGGTTTAGCTTCTTGAAGGTTTGGAACTATATATCTTAAGCCTTCGCAAACTGCTATTGAACAACCTATTGCAATTGGTACTAAAAAGCCTATTGTTGATTCGTATGTATGGTGCAATGGAAGTACTGAGAAAAATATGTCTGTTGGATAAATTTTTACATATGCATTAACTGCATTAATATTTTCTGCTAAGTTTCTATTGCAAAGCATTACACCTTTTGAATTTGATGTGGTTCCTGATGTAAATAACAATACCTTGAATTCTTCTGGGTCTATTTCTATATCCATAAAAGAATTATCTCCAGAATTAACTATTCTTTTGCCGTTTTCTACTAAGTATTTTATTCCTACGTCTTTGCCACTTAAATCTTTATCTGATTTCATTTCAATAAAATACTCTACTTCTGGAATATTTTCTTTTATTTTCTTTATGTCATCTTCTTTTTTAGGTGAGTAGATAATTGCAGAAGCTCTAGACCTTCTAACTACATTTTCTAATTCATTTTCTGGAAGCTCTCTATCTACTGGTACTGCTATGCCAACACCGCAAAGCATTGCCATATATGAAATGTACCAGTCATATTGTGTTTCACCAATTATGATTACTCTTTTATCTTTAAGGTTAAGTAATTTTATCATTGCAGTTCCAAGTGCAATAACATCATCACCAAATTCTTTATATGTATAAGTTTTATATGGCTCTTTATGATCTGGTTTTTCAAGGATGCAAGGTCTTGTTGCAAATTCGTTTATTGACTTTGTAAAAAATTCTTTTACTGTTTTGTAATGTGTTGTTTCGTATGGCTCTGTTCTTTTCTTTTTTAAATTTTCCTTTTGCATTTTTTCATAGTCAATATCTACATTTGCTAAGTCTTCTACTGTATCCATTTTGATTTTTCTAAATTTTAGTTTTGGCATTTTAAAATTAATATTCATAACTCTTTTACTCCTCTCTATCAATCTGGTTGAAAAATAATTGCGTTTTGGCGTCGTTTAACTGTGCTTCGAAAATCCTCGATGTGCAGAAAAGCACACCTCCGGTTTTCTTGCTTGTTAGCCTTGCCAAAAGCACAATTCTTTTCCAACTTTTAGTCTTTTCTTACTTTTAGGCTTTGCACATAACTTTTATCCAAATCTTTAAATAATTCATCAACTTTTATTTCTTTAGTTTTCTTTTGTAGAAGACTAGAGCATGCTAGTCCAAAAATTTCTGAAGTAATAATATCCGCATTATATGGCTTTATTTCGCCTTCTTTGATTCCTTCTTGAACAATATTTTTTACTATCTCTAAATATTCAGTAAGATATTTTTTACAAGTATTGCTTCTAGGGCTATTTCCCCAAACTTCACTTAAAACAATTGTCATAAAGTTTTCGTACTTTACAATTATTTTTATTTGAATTAGAACTATTGCTCTAATTTTATCTATGTACTTATCTTGCTTATCTATTTTGATTTTTATGCTATTTTTAAGCAAGTTCATTCCTTCTTCAATTAAGAAATTAAATATTTCTTCTTTGCTCGAAAAGTGATAATAAAGCGTTCCTTTTGCCACTCCAACTTCTGATGTTATTTCTTCTATGCTTGTACCATCATAGCCTTTTTCTGCAAATAATTTCATAGATGTTTCAAATATTTTTCTTTTAGTTCTATTCACTTATGCATCTATCCTTACTTAATATGTATTTAGGTTTTAAGGATAAGCCTATAAACCATTAATATAAATAAATTAGTATGCCAATTTTTAGAAAAAGTCAAAATTTAGTCTAAAATAAGTTTTTGATATAATTCTGCGTTTTATTTTCTAGCTTTAGCATCTAGTGCATCCAAATTATCTAGTGCTTTGCCTGTACCTATTGCAACACAAGATATTGCATCTTGTGCAATCATTACATTTATTCCTGTAGTTTCATGTAGCAACCTGTCTAATCCATATAAAAGGCTTCCTCCACCTGTCATATAAATGCCCCTATCACTAATATCTGCTGTAAGTTCTGGAGGCGTTTTTTCCAAAACACCTTTAACCGCATCAACTATTTGCATTGCGGGTTCAATTAATGCTTCCATTATTTCAGACGATTTAATTTTTATTGTTACAGGAAGTCCAGTTTCTAAATTTCTGCCTCTAGCTTCCATTGAAATATCTTCTTTTCTTGGATATACGCATCCAATTTCCATTTTTATTTCTTCTGCAGTTCTTTCACCAATTAATACATTATATTTTTTCTTAATGTATTTTATAATATTTTGGTCAAACTTGTCCCCTGCAATCTTTAAAGACGCACTTATTACTGAACCACCAATAGAAATTACCGCTATATCAGTAGTTCCTCCACCAATATCTACTACTAAATTTCCACATGGCTTAGCTATATCTATTCCGGCACCAATAGCTGCTGCTACTGGTTCTTCAATTAAATATGCTTTTTTTGCACCTGCTTGCATTGCAACATCTATTACAGCTCTTTTTTCAACTTCTGTAATTTGTGATGGTACACAAATCATCATTCTAAAGCCTCCAAATGTATTTTTATTGCAGGCTTTATTTATAAAATATTTAAGCATTTTTGATGTTGCTGTAAAGCTTGATATCACTCCATCTCTAAGAGGTCTAATAGCTTCTATATTGCTAGGTGTTCTACCTATCATTTTTCTTGCTTCTTTTCCTACCGCTAAAACTTCTTTTGTGTCTTTATTTATTGCTACGACTGATGGTTCTCTTAATACTATACCTTTTCCTTTTACACAAGCTACAACAGTAGCTGTTCCTAAGTCTATACCAATGTCAAGTCCTGAGCCTATCATATTCATCTTCCTTTCAAAATTTTAGCAAATTCCTTTTAATTATATTACATTTTTAGCAAAATAGCAATTACTTATTCAAATTTTATTTTTATAAAATTTTATATTATAATTCTTGCCTGTATAATCAAAGTTTTATGCAATAAGAATAGAAACAAGTCTAGAATATTTTAAGCTTTTGTTATTTTTAACTATTTATTTTAGACATATAAATTGTTATTTATTTAACTAAGCCTCCCCTTGAAATATATTCAAAAACTTCAATATTTCCTATACGATAAAAAAATAGAATGAATATTAATTTATTTAATATCCATCCTTAAAACAACATTTCATATTGGGACTATAAATTCTTTTATCTATCTTCATCAATTCTAAAAGCTTTATAACTATTATATTCTCTAGAATCAGGTATTGTTAAATCTGTAAATATAATTTCTTTGTTCTGTATTACATATTCCATATCATATTGCTGAAACGGAAATCCATTTAACATTGTTATAACTTTCATAAAATACATAAAATCATTTTTATCACTTTTTAAAATTATTGATTTACTTGTCCAAATTTTCCCACTAACTATAGGTATTTTAATTCTATTATTAATGATTCCGTTATTTCTATCTTCAAAACTCTTGAATGTTTCTATGACGATTTCATTATTAGATTCTATTTTTGATATTGATCCTATAATTTCAGGTTTCACAGTATAATGTATGAAAGCATCATACTCAGCATGTTTCTCTATGAATTTTTTAATTTCTGCTATATCTGTACAATTATGCAATGATGGCAAATAAACATTCCAGCCTGCTTTTTTATCTCGAGGTGAAAGTCTAACACTTACACCACTAGAAATATTTATGTTTCCTTTTAGTACTTCTGACAAATTCAAAATATTTACAGTAGGCAATTTAAACCTATTCAATAATTCAATCCCATCAAGTTTATTCAATTTCATTTTTTACACCTACACCTATATTAGTAATCGCATTTATAAAAGCTTCTCTTATTTTGCCAATATTGCTTGTATCTATGCTTACTTCCGTATCCCTACGAGATAGACAGGGCTTTAATTTTAAATCTGAAGTAACTCTTATATACATATAATCAATGCAAGAATCACATAATTTATTATCACAAAGACTATGCATTACTGTTAAATACCAATCACCTAAAAAAATATATTCAACAGATTTGCAATCGGATTCAATAATTTTGTTTGCTTTTTTCTTTATATTATTAATATAACTTTTAAACATTTTCTTATTATATGTTATTTTTAACCCCTCTACAATCGATGGTTCTATTAGTCTTAATCCGATTTTTTTATTTTTGCATAGTTTAATTATTTTATTATAATCTTCCTCATCATATTGATCATCAAATATAATACAATTAATTCTTAACTTCCCTTTAAAATGCTTAAATGCTAAATTCAAATTATTCATAATTAAGTCAAAATCATTAAATTTACTTAGATACATAAATTTTTCTTTGTTTAAGGTATTTAAACTTAAAGTAATTGCATTTACATTATATTCATTTAAAACTTCAATATTTTTTTCATTCAAGCAAGATATATTTGTAGTTAAATCAATATATGGTATTTCTATTTTTCGTATATATGATAATAACTCTCTAATATAAGGGTAAAGTAGTGGTTCTCCACCTGTTAACTTTATATTACTTATTCCAAATTCCTTTGCAACAACTAATATTTTCTTTAAATCTTCTAAATTTAATATTCTATATTCTTTATTTTCTTCGCCCTCGGAAAAACAATATATGCAATTAAAATTACATTTTGTTGTAAGAACAATTCTTAGAGTTCCTGATGGAAGATTCTTTTTGGGATAAAATTTACCATTTTTTATTATCCCATTAGTTAACACCGTATTATCAGTTTTTTGTTCCATTTATTTTGCCCTCCTTTGTAAATAATGTAATAAATGAGTAGGGTGATCAAAAATTGGACTTTGAAACAATATATTTAAAGGTGTTTCCAATATATTTCCCACTTTTATCGAATCTTCTTCATAAAAGCCTTGAGATATAACATCTCCAAGAGGGGTTAGTAATACGCATGAATGTAGGTATTCATTATAATCATACAATCGAATATTTCTATTATCCTGTTCTTTACGTTTTAATATTGTTTGTTTAATTTTTTCTATTTCATTTTCTGGTATTATTTCTTCTAAATGATTTCTCCCTCTTCCTTGTGGTGTAAACATAATAAACAAATGAGAAAAAACCCCTAACTTCTTTGACAAGTCAATAAGCTCTTCTACATATTCTTTATTTGAATTATATATAAAACTATTCAATCTTACTTTACATTTTTCTTCTTTTAATCTAATTACATTTTCTATTACTTTTTTATATACTATTGCTCCTCTTTGTTCATTATGAACTTTTTCTGGTCCATCAATACTTACTTGAACTAAATCAGCTAATTTTAGCCATTCAATATTTTCATCATTTAACATTACTGTATTAGTAGTAACTATTGTACTAATTTTATTTTGTTTTGCGCATATGATTAATTCTTTTAAATCTTTTCTTAATAATGGCTCTCCTCCTGTAAAATCAAGTCTATTTATTCCTAATTTTCCTAATTGTTCAATAACTTCTATTGCTTTTTCTGTAGTTAGACCATACTCTCCATTATCTCCAGAGTTAGATATGCAATATTTACAGTTTAAATTACATTTGGTAGTTATTTGCCAACACACAGATAAAGGTGCATCCAATTTTATATCGTATACATCATTGTCAGTGTCATACATTATAGTTGCTCCTGTTTTTTTTACCATTATTATTCCTCCTCACTATTAATTTATAAAATTTTCAGCATTTGTTTAAAATTAATATATATTTTTTGTCCATTGTTATTCTTTTTTGTATGACATTTAATAATGTTATCTTGACTTTTCTATGCTTTTCATATGCTTTCTTTAAGTTTAGAATTAATTTATCACAATTTATAATATTTGTCAATATAAATGTTTTTATCTAGCTTTTGAAGCTATTATATAAATGTGTTTTGATTTTTTAGCAATATTAAAATCTATTAGTACAAATCTTTGCGGTGCATTTGATCAAAAATTCAATGAAAAATATATAACCCCAAAAATTACAAGACATATATATTTCAATCTAAAGAAAATATATGAATGCTAAGTTTATAAGCAGTAGAAACATATTTAAAAAATTTAAACAACCATAAAAATCCATGAGCAGTAGAAGTCTGAATTAGAAATTGGAAACATACAGTTATAGTTATATAATTAATTGAAGTATGAAGAGTAATATATATGCCAAATACAATAAAAAGTATAAATTCTAGTTTTAGTAACCCCAAGATAATCTTTTTCAAACAAAAACGTATTATATAGGTTATTAAATTTGTGAGTCACAAAATTATGCTAAAATTGAAAGGTAAAATAATTTCAAATCGGACAATGATGAATTCAGAGATGCAAGAAAGAAATAACAAAATGCAAAAATCTATAAAAACAACCATTAAATATAGCAAAATAAATCCAATCCTCATAAAATTATTTTTACTCTTAACATTATGTATGTCTCATTAAAGACTAAGAGCGAGCTTTTTTTCAATTTTTTTATTTTCTTAAATTTATTTTTTACGTGCTCAAATTTTACGAATGTAAAATTGTACGCATTGTTGTTATTTTATTTAATGAAAAAACTCGATTTTTCCTATATTATAAAAAATCAGCGACTATAATTAATCACTGATTTTTTATAAATTTTAAAGTTTAAAGAATTTTAATATTTTACTTAACAAAGTATTTTGCTCTAATTTTTATAAACTATTTTTATGAACATTTATCTTACAATTTCTTTTTCTTGATTCGGTTGAAATTTTATAGTATCCTCCAAAGAAATATCAGGATTTCCTATTCTTTCTTGATTAAATTTTATAAGTTGTTTAGCTAACTCGCATTGTGAAATAAGAACTTTTTCGCCTGTTCTAGTATTCTCAACTTCAATTTCACCTTTTTTTGTTCTATCTCCAAGCAATCCAAGGTATGGAGTACCTAATACTTTAGCATCTTTTATTTTTGCACCAATAGATACTTCGTTTCTATCATCTAAGATTATTTTTACATTATGTTCAGATAATACTCTGTATAAAGCCTCTGCTTCTGCAACTTTTATAGGGCTGTCACCTTTAGATATTATTTGTAATGCATATGGTGCAATATATGTAGGTAAAGCAATTCCTTGTGGTTTTCCACTTTTGTCTTTTAAAATACTTCTTTCATAAATAGTAGCAAGTGTTCTGCTTATGCCAATACCATAACATCCCATATAGTATGGTTGTTCTTTTGAATCTTCATTCATAAAAGTAGCATTTTTCATTGTTTCTGAATATTTTGTTCCCAGTTGAAAAATATGTCCTAATTCAATAGCTTTTCTAGGCTGTAAAGACGATAAATTCATTATTCCATACTCATCGTGTAAATATTCTCCATAATCATCCTTATCTAATATTTCTTTATTGAAAGCTTGACCTGTCCTCTCATCATATAATATAGTATCCTCACCATTTTCAGACAATAGCATAAATTCTTCGGATTTTTTTCCTCCTATAGCTCCATTATCTGCCGCTACTGGTACAACTTCTAATCCTAATTTTCTAAATATAGATAAATAAGCTTCTTTCATTATCATATAAGCCTTTACTAAATCTTCTTCATTACTAGCAAAACTATATGCATCCATCATTGGAAATGACTTTCCTCTCATTAGATAGCCTCTGTTTCTAATTTCATTTCTGTATTTTTCACCTATTTGATAAAAAATAGTAGGTAAATCCTTGTATGACTTTATTTTATTTCTTGCAAATGCAACTACTGCCTCTTCAGCTGTGGGAGCCAAACAGAACTCTCCATTTGCAATTGTCATCATTGTTCCATCCGATGTATATCTTTCTAGCCTACCTGATTCCTTCCACAAGCTTGTTGGTTGTAATGTAGGTAATGAAATCTCTATACATTCTCTACTATTTAATTCTTCTCTTATTAAACTTTCTATATTTTGTTTAACCGCCAATGGTATATTGTTATAAGCATATATTCCAGCTCCATACTGTAGTAATTGACCTGATTGAATTAAAATATCTTGTGCAGGAAATTGTTCATTAATATTTTTTAATCTTGTAGTTCCTAAACCCATTTGAGATATTTTCATATTCTATTTTTTTCCTTTCTTTTTTATTTTCAGAGACTTAATTTCATACTCGCCCTAATACAATATTAATTTTATCATTTTTTTTTAAAAAAGTCAATTCTTTCAGTTAGGGATGGTACTAAATGTATGTGTCAGGTAAATATAGGCAATTTTTTTATCTTTTTTTCTAGCCCCCTAAATGTACAGTATTCAACACTTTATTTATTTTTTGTTCACTTAATGAAACTAATTAAAAACTTAGCTTTAATTTGCTTATATCTTTGCATTTTAATGTTTTATTTATGAAACTATTTTCTATATGTTCTTTTTCTACTCTTTCTTTTTCTGTTATTCTTTCTGTTGCTAAAAAGCTGTCTTTTCTAGTTCTGTTTTTTCTTACATTTTCTTCTATTTCATATATTTCTCTTCTATATTCTACTTCTCCCATAACTGTTTTTATGGTAGTTGACCTCAAGCCTTTGTGTCTATATTTCTTTGAATCCCTTGCTTTCATTAACTTTCTGTCACAGGATTCTAGTATTAATTTTAGTAGCCATCATCCAAGTTCACTTATAAATTTAAATATTTTTTCTAAGCTATTGAACTTTATTCCTTCTTTTGATACAATTTTCTCAAACATAGATATATCCTTTTGATTAGGTTATATTAACATTTTAGAGAATTACCTATGTTTTTTCAATATATTTTTAATAAAAATTATGTAGGCATTTTTTTATATTTTGCCTACATAAATTTTACTCTAACGTACTAAATAAAATTTTAAAAATTAAAGCCATAGCAATTTTCCTATTTTCTATTTTCAATCTAGATTTAGTTTTTACTTTCAGGCCGAGACGAAAATGCAAAAAAAGATATATTGTTAGGAAGATAAATATAAGTTTGTTATTAAACAGAATCCATCCTATTGACGCATTTTTAGCAAAATAGCAATTATTTTAATGCAAAAAGTAATATAAAAATTTTGAAACTTCTATATTACTTTTTCCTTTTTCTATTAAATTTATTACAAATTTTTCTTAATTCTTTCCATTGCTTCGATTGTATTTTCTTTTGTGCCAAAAGCTGTTAACCTAAAGTAGCCTTCTCCACTTGGGCCAAAGCCTTCTCCTGGTGTTCCTACTACATTTGCCTTTTCTAAAAGCATATCAAAAAAGTCCCAAGATTTCATATTGTTTGGAGTTTTTAGCCATACATATGGAGAATTTACTCCACCATAAGCTTTTATTCCTATTTCTTTTAATCCTTCTAGAATTATTTTGGCATTTTCTTTGTAATAGTCTATGTTTTCTTTGATTTCTTTTTGCCCTTCTTCTGTGTAAATGGCTTCTGCACCTCTTTGTGTTATGTATGGTGTTCCGTTGAATTTTGTGCAAGTTCTTCTATTCCATAGTTTGTTTAATTCTACTTTTTTGCCTTCTTCATCATATCCATAAACAGTTTTAGGGATAACTACGTATCCACATCTTACTCCTGTAAATCCAGCTGTTTTTGAATAGCTTTTAAACTCTATTGCTACATCTTTTGCACCTTCTACTTCGTATATGCTTTTTGGAATATTTGGCTCAGATATAAATGCACAATATGCTGAATCGAATAAAATAATGCTTTTATTCTTTTTAGCGTAATCTACCCAAACTTTTAGTTCATCTTTTGTAAGAACTGTACCTGTTGGGTTGTTTGGAAAGCATAAATAAATTAT
>CALXZV010000016.1 GCA_944393335.1 uncultured Clostridia bacterium
GACATTAGCATATTAAATTCTTTTTTTTCAACATTGAGCGGAACTAACCCACTCGCTGTTAATTCACTATTTTTTACATGCAACGTTTCTGTTTTAACCACCTCATTTCTAGTTTCTTTTTATTATTTTACACAACAATTGTATCCAAATTGTGTCCTATTAGTAAATTAAAATTTACCATTATTTATGTATCCTGATTTAAGCAAATTATAATGCTTAATTACTGTATAGTTACTTTTATATTATATTCATGCATTTTTCAAAAAATGAATAAAGAAGCCTGTTTAACTAAAAACGTTTTTAACGTCTTAGTTCACATAAAGGCTTCTCTTTTTAATATGATTAAATTATTAAATTTATGTTTTTAAATTCTTAACTAGCAATTAGCTACTTGTGATATCATCCAACATTTCTTTTGATAATCTTTTAAATACTCATCCATTAAACTTGATGTTACTGGGCATCCTTCATTTTCAGCATCTTGCTTTATTTTTTTGCAATTTTCTATAAGTGTTTTGTAATCTTGGAAAATCACATTCCAAATATCACAAGATTTAACTTGTTTACTTTCTGCTTCTTTTATTTGACTAGTTTCCAAATATTCTTTCATTGTAGCCATAACATGACAATTTTTTGCCACTATTACTTCTGCTACTTCATCAATTTGCTCATTAATGCTATCATAATATTCTTCTAATTTTTCATGAGTAGTAAAAAAATCTGCTCCTGTAATATTCCAATGATAATTTTGTAATTTCCTATAAAACACATTTAGATTTGATAATAATAAGTTTAAATCATCACACATAATTTTTACCTTCCTTCTTAACTTTTATTTGACTTATAACATTATTTCCAGTAAGATTTAATTTTATACATTTATTCTTCAATAAACATTGCTTTTGCTATATAAGGAAGTATACTTTCGGTATCATACCATCCCGACATTTTTATTTTTCCATATAATCCATTAGGATTTGAAACATACACTTTATTTTGATTATCTGTTGCTAAAAGTAACATATAATGTGATGATGTTGTCCAAGTACTATCCGGCGTATTCCATACACATATAAGTATTGGTTTGTTTTTGCTTAATTGCTCCATAACATAGTCTTTTTCAAAATATAAGCTTGCGTATAAAAAGTCAGTATTTGCTATTCCAAATCTGTTTTTAAGCTCACTACTCATTTGGTCACCTTCCAAGTGCTCTCCTTCAAAATTAACATATATTTTTCTTAAATCTTCAGGTGTGTAATTAAAGCCATATCCACTAAGCAATGTTGCTATTGCAGCAAGTCCACATCCATTTTCTTCAAAAGTTCCACCCCAATACTCATTATTTTTATATGATGCATTACCAACTTGTTTATATTCTTTGTATACTTTACCATCAACTGTAGTAAAAGTTGTGTCATATCCATCTTTGCCTTTTACTTCTTCTTGCCCCACACCTGCATAATTGGCATTGTGGCTAAGTTCTTCTACATTAAGCGATAAAGGTTTGGATTTTTGAGCTCCATAATTTAATTCTGAAATTAATCCTGAATATTTATTTATCAAAACATATACTGCAACTATAATTAGTAACAAAACCACGACCACTTTTTTATTAATAAATCTTTTTTTCTTTTTACTTATACTCATTTTACTTCATCCTTTCTCAAGAAATGTACTTATTTAAGTTTAACTATATTGTCTATAATTTTAATTTTCAAAATATAAAGCACATTTCTTATTTCAACTTTCAATTAAATTATAAAATCTTTTTTCAAATAATGTTTTAATACTTTCTAAAGAATTTCTTACAATTTTCTTACAAATTGCACAACCTCGCTATTTATGTGGTATACTAATGTCAAGCAAAATTATTATAATTAAATTATGCTTTTAAGTTGCTTACAAACCTAGCACTTGTTAATCACTTATAAAGGGGTTTATTTTATGAGTTACAATATTTTAGTATTAGATGATGAAAAGGAAATTGCCGACTTAGTCGAATTATCTTTAAACAATCCTGAATACAATATTTATAAATTTACAGATAGTAAAAAAGCTATCGAGTGTATAAAAACTACCAAATTAGATATGGCAATTTTAGATGTAATGCTTCCAGATATAGACGGTTTTACTATTTGCCAAATGATAAGGAAAAAGTACAATTTTCCAATACTTATGCTTACTGCAAAAGTTGATGATGTTTCTAAAATAAAAGGTCTTTCTATTGGTGCTGATGATTATATTACCAAACCTTTTAATCCTTTAGAATTATTAGCTAGGGTAAAATCTGCACTAAGAAGATTTCATGAATATAATGGAGAAAGTTCAGAAGAAAATGATGTTATAGAAATTAATTCTCTAACAATAAATAGGAAAAATCATAAATGTTATTTGTTAGATGAAGAAATAGATTTAACACCTATTGAATTTTCAATACTTTTATATCTTTGCAAAAACAGAGGAAAAGTGGTTAATTCAGAGGAACTTTTTGAAAATGTGTGGAAAGAAAAATCTTATGATTGCAATAATACTGTTATGGTTCATATTAAAAGATTAAGAGAAAAATTACATGAGCCACCTAAAAATCCTAAAATTATAAAAACTGTATGGGGTGTTGGATATGAAATCGAGTGATAAATATAGCAAAATTATTTTTAAAAGAATGGGAACCAGAATACTAATTTTTTCTGTAATCTTCTCATTAATACTTGCTTTTTGCTTTGCAGTTGGGAAATACATCTCTGGTCAAATTATTTGGCAACCAACTGATAGATTATACATTTTTCTAATAAATATTAGAAATTTAATTCCATTTATATGGGCTATTGGAATAATCGGTATAATTTTCTTTTACCTAAGAAAAAGTTTAATATACATTGATTACATTATAGATGCAAGTAATAAATTAATAGCGAATGATAAAAATTATATTGAACTTCCAGCTGATTTAAAAATGATAGAAAATAGATTAAATCAAAGCAAAAAAACAGCTTTAGACAATGCAGCAATTGCTAAAGCAAATGAGGAAAGGAAAAATGAATTAATAGTTTATCTTGCACATGATTTAAAAACTCCTCTTACTTCTATAATTGGATATTTGGAAATTTTAAATGAGTCTCCTGATTTGCCAATTGAAGCAAGAGCAAAATATAGCAAAATCACCTTAGACAAAGCTTACAGATTAGAAGAGTTA
The DNA here is from genome assembly GCA_944393335.1 of uncultured Clostridia bacterium. Classification (GTDB taxonomy): domain Bacteria; phylum Bacillota; class Clostridia; order TANB77; family CAG-508; genus CAG-793. The sequence continues at coordinate 3,194 of CALXZV010000016.1, forward strand.
ATTAACGAATTTTTTGAAATTGCAAGATTTAATATTGGTAAAATTGTGCTTAATAAGGCAAAATTGAATTTAAAATTAATGCTTGAACAAATTTCATATGAGTTTTATCCAATGGCCAAAGCGAATAACCAACCAATACTTATTGATTGTGACAAAGACATTAATATTTATGCTGATTCTGATAAAATTTCAAGAGTGTTTAATAACATCATAAAAAATGCAATAAGTTATAGTTTTGCTGACACTCCAATTAAAATAAATGCCTATATTGCAGACAGAACAGATAGCACTAATACTGACGCGCACAATAATACCGGATTTAAGACCAAAGAAGGTACAAATTACAATGTTAATAATAATTACAAAGTTATCATTAATATTGAAAATCAAGGGAATACAATTCCAAAAGAAAAACTTGACTATATATTTGAAAAGTTTTACAGGCTTGATGAAGCACGTTCTACCAATTCTGGTGGAGCAGGCCTAGGACTTGCTATTGCTAAAGAAATTGTCGAAGCTCATAATGGAAAAATTTATGCTACAAGTGAAGATAATAAAACAACTTTTACAGTTGTTTTACCGGCTTAACCTTATATAACTTTCTTTTTATCTTCAACCTTTGTTTTATCATCCTTGAAAAAGTTAATAGCTTCTTCAGTAGTTTTAGATTTATCTAATTTATTTACAATAAAAATTGCTACGCCAACTATAATAAATGTAACTACATAAGCAATTACAGATATTTGAAGATTTCCATTTAATATATTTTCTCCAGCGATTGTTGAAGATATGACTGATGGAAATCTTGCAAATGTTGAAATCAAAATAAATCTAAGTGGCTTTATAGGTAAAAGACCTGCTATGTATACTAATAAATCTTTTGGCGTTCCTGGTATCAAAAATAATATTAGCATTATCCATTCTATTTTTTTAGGATTTTGAAATAACTTACTATTTTCAATCTTTTTAACACTTTCTTCTTTGCAAAAACTATATACAAATTTTCTTCCCAAAGTTCTTACCGCAAAAAAGATTATTGTGGTTATAATACAAGCTGAAACAGTTATAAATAGCGCTCCACCAAACGTTCCATAGCACATTCCAGCTAATACTTCAATTGGCTCTCCAGGAATTATTACTAAAAATATTTGTGCAAATTGTAAGCCAAATAGCATAAGTAACCCCAAAAAGCCTAAATCTTCTATTTTTTGTTTGAATTCCATTTGCCCCTCAGGTCTACTTATATTTCTAAAAATAGGCCATAAATAAATTATTGCTCCTATTATTATTGCAATCACTATTAAAATCATTATTATTTTAAATACTTTTACTTTATTTTTTCTACTCATACATGCCTCTTTTTACTAAATTACCTATTGCCAAAATTATATTCTCGCAATAGTCATGATAACTCATGTCTAAAGTATTATACAATAGTATGATATAAAAATAAAGTGTTTTAAGAATATCTTAATTTTTACATAAATGTCTATTTTAAATTTGAACTTTTTTATTAATTTAATTATCTAAAAATCTATCTGTCCCTTCTGTTTCTGTAAACTTCATCTAGCCTTTCATCTGGATAATGTTCATCCAAAAAGACATCAATCTCGCTATGTGCCTCAATATGTTCCCTTCTTTCATATTCTCTCTGAGCTGCAAGTGAAGATATAGAAATATTAAATATCATAAAAACAATTGCAAATGCAGTTATAATCTTTGTGCCTACCTTATAAAGCACTTTATCAAAAATTTTTTCAAAATATGGATATACCAATTTTATAAATACTACCCCTAAAGCACCCCAAATAATACAATATAAAATACTTGTCCTTCCATTAAAATTTAGAAATTGATTAGAATAATCCCAAGAAACAGTTCCAAACCATCTTTCTTGAAAATAAGAACACAAATATTCGGTTACGCCTCCTAAAATACTACTTGCTAAAAATACTTGCCACACTTTTTTTAAATGAGGTAAGATCACGTAAAATGCAAGCATTCCAAGTCCATACACTGGTGCAAATGGACCATATATTAATCCTTGCCTTGTTTCAAATTCGCCAGTTCTCACAAAATTGAAAACCACCTCCATAATATATCCCAATAAACAGCCAATAACAAATATCCAAAACAATTTGAAAAACTCTCTAGCAATTTTCTTCATTTTCTCCTCATTTCTTTTTTCAAGCATCGCTTAAAAAACAAAACTTTATAAATATTATTGCCAGATTATTTATTTAAAATTCATTTTTATGTAGAGCATTCTTTTTTATGCACATTTTTTATTTTAGGTCAAGTACCATTTAACTCTTTTACGTTAAGTATAATTAGTTACATTTTAATTATTCTTTGATACCTCGCCTTTGCAATGCAAATAAAATATTCTCTTTACAATATTATTACAAAAATAACATTTAAAGATTTTTGATTTTTTCTCTTGATAAGTTTTTGATATTGTATTATTATACTTAGGCAAGATTAATTTTAGAGGGGTAATAAAAAATGGGTGACATAAACGTATATTCTGGACCAATGAAATGTGGCAAAACTCAACAAATTCTTAATGAGTATAAGAGACAATTAATCGCAGGAAAAAAAGTAAAAATGTTCAAACCTTCTATTGATACAAGAACAGCAAATAATGTTGTTGCTTCAAGAAATGGAATTGATATCCCTGCAATTAGCATAAGTAGAATTTCGGATTTGGAAAAATATGAAGCTGATGTTTATTGTATTGACGAATTTCAGTTTTTAAAAGGAAATGTAAAAATAATTGAACAAATGGCTGATTGCGGCAAAAAGTTTTTTATTGCCGGCTTAAATTTAACAGCTGAAAAAAAGCCTTTTGGCAAAATGGCTGATTTGCTTTGCATATCTGATAATGTGCATATGCTTACTGCTATTTGTGATAATTGTAAAAATGAAAACGCTGTTCTAAGCTATTATAAAGGTGGCAAAGATACTGATATAGCTATAGGAGACCGTGAGTACATGGCTTTATGCAGACATTGCTATGATATAATTTCAAGACAAGATGAGCTAAACAAAACACAAGCTCAGGCTTAAGCCTGAGCTCTTATTATTAACTATTATATATTTCTCTTCTATGTCCTATTTCTAACACTAAAACAATAACTTTTTCATCTTGTATATCACATATAACTCTATAATCGCCTATTCTATATCTCCACTGTCCAGATTTATTTTCTACCAAACCTTTTCCATGTACTCTTGGGTTTTCACAGTTTTCAATATTTTTTTCTAACCAACCGAATAATTAGCGCTGATACATATTTATCTAAATTTTTTAATTGTTTTTTAGATTTTTCTGTAAAAACTAATAAAAGTGTGATATATTCATTAAAATGGAAACCAAGGAAATAGCATTATAACTGCACCAAGTATAATTGCAAATGACATTTTAGCATCATCTGGGTTATCAAAACCAAAATCTAAAGTTCCTGCTGGTGGCAAGTCTGCCCCATCTATAACAGATAATTTGACATTATCTATTTGCTCATAATTAAAGCTTGAACTAAAAAATGCTTGTTCACCTGGATTCAAATCATTTAATTTAACATATTTAGTTCCTAGTAATACTCCACGTTTAGAATAACTATCTATTTTTAAATATTTATTTGTTATTTGTGCATCTGTATTATTTTTAACAGTTCCATTTACATAACCATTAAGATATGTAGCTTTTGCTTCTGTAACCTCAACATCAAGAATTGAATCTTCTACTGAGTAGTCTTTTGTAAGATAAGTACTTTTTAAAACATAAAATGAGCCAATATCTACAATTATGTAGACTATAACTATTGTTAAAAAATACTTAAAAAATGTTTTCATTCTACTCATAAATAATACCCCTTTATTGATACTTTTAACATTTTTATTTTATTCAATGTTATTTGCTTTTATTTTTAGCATTTTATTATTTTTATATATTATTGCTTTAAAAAATTTTGCTTTAAATTTTTCTAAATACTCCAGAAACTTTACCAAGTATTTTACAATCTGGTACAATTATTGGATCCATTGTACTGTTTTCTGGTTGCAAACGAATGTAGCCTTTTTCTTTGTAAAAAGTTTTAACAGTTGCTTCATCATCTATAAGAGCAACAACTATTTCACCATTTTCGGCTGTGTTTGTTCTTTTTACTAATATGTAATCTCCATCAAGAATACCAGCTTCTATCATACTTTCGCCTCTGACTGTTAGCATAAAGCTTTCGCTATTGCCTACAAAGTCTAAAGGAATTGGAAATGTGTCTGTTATGTTTTCTACTGCTAAAATTGGTTGTCCGGCTGTTATTTTGCCTATTAATGGAACATTAACCATTTCTTTATTTGTATAGTATTCTTTTGTTGGACTAATGCCTAATTGATCAGATATAACTGTTTCACCTTTGTAGTTTTTAATTAAACGCAATGTTCTTCCTTTTTGAGACTCTTTTTTAACAAAACCATTTTCTTCAAGAACCTTTAAATAACCTTGAACAGTTGCTGTTGAATTAAGTCCAACAGCTTTACATATTTCTCTAACTGAAGGAGCAAATCCCCTTGCTTCAATTTCTTTTTGGATAAACTTAAGAATATCTCTTTCTCTTTTATTTAATCCATTAGAATCTCTTCTTGATTTGTTCATATTACACACCTCTCCTTTAATAAACTACAATTATAATACCATAAAGAAAAGTGTTTGTCAAACAAAAGTTTCAAAAAAATTTGTTTTTATTTGATTTTTCGTTAAAAGCAATTTTCAGTTGGGGACGGTCCTAAATCGAAAAAATTTTCAAGCAGGAACGAAACTTAAATAGAAATAATATTTTTCGATTTAGGACCGTCCCCAACTGAAAATTTTCGTTTTAGGTCCGTCCCCAACTGAAAAAAATTAGTCTTCCCATTCCATTTCATAATCGCCTATTTTTACAATGTCTCCATCTTTGATGCCTTGTTTTTTTAATGCTTGATTTAAGCCTATTTCATCAAGCTTTCTATGCAAATAGAATAGTGATTCATAATCTCCAATATTTACTTTACGCATTATGCTGTCTATCTTTTCACCTTTAACTACAAAAGCACCTTTTATTTTTGTAATTGTAAAATCTGGTTCATCTTTTAGTGTGTATACCTTTTCTTTTTCTTTTATTTCTATTAAGTTTTCTTTAGGTAAAGTTTTTAAAGTTTTTGAAACATAATTCATAAGTTCTTCAACGCCTTCTCCTGTTGCTCCAGATATTTTGAAGATTTTTTGATTATGCTCTTTTGCTACTTTTTCTAGCTCTTTATATAGATTTTCATCTGTTATAATGTCTGCTTTATTAGCCACTATTATTTGTGTTCTTTTTGATAATTTTTCACTATATTTTTTTAATTCTTCATTCACTTTATAATAGTCATCTACTGGGTTTCTTCCCTCTGTGCCTGAAACATCTATAAAATGTAGTAATAATCTTGTTCTTTCTATGTGTCTTAAGAATTGTATTCCAAGGCCTACTCCTTCACTTGCTCCTTCTATAATTCCAGGAATATCTGCAATTACAAAACTATCGCCGTATTTAGATTTTACAACACCTAGGTTAGGTTCTATTGTTGTAAAATGATAGTTTGCAATTTTTGGAGTAGCAGATGTAACAACAGATAGAAATGTTGATTTGCCTACATTAGGAAATCCTATTAAACCAACATCTGCAAGGAGCTTTAACTCTAAGGTTAAGTCCTTTTCTTCTCCTGGTTCGCCATCCTGTGCAAATCTAGGAGCTTGTCTTGTAGAAGTTGCAAAATGTGAATTTCCTTTGCCTCCTCTACCACCTTTTAAAATTAAAGCTACCTGGTCCGGTTCTGATAAATCTGCTAAAACTTCATCTGTTTCAGTATCTTTTACAACAGTTCCAATTGGCACAGGTATGTATAAGTCTTCTCCACTTTTACCATACCTATGTCCACCTTCACCATTTTCGCCATTTTCAGCTTTAAATTTCTTTTTATATCTAAATTCAATAAGAGTATTGGCGTCTTTGTCTACTTTAAAATAAACATCTCCGCCTTTTCCTCCATCTCCACCATCTGGTCCACCAGCTGCAACATATTTTTCTCTTCTAAAAGATATTGCACCATTTCCACCTTTTCCAGCTTGAGCGTGAATTTTTACATAATCTGTAAACATTATTTTCTCCTTTAATTTTTTTGTACTTAAATTTCTTATTTGACTTGCTTAAAGCAAACTAAACTTTAATAATCTAATTTCATAGCTTTTTTAACTTTTTCCATTGTTTCTTTTGCAATTACTCTTGCTTTATCTGTTCCTGCCATAAGAATATCCATGACTTCTTTTGGATTTTCCTCATAATGTTTTCTTTTATCTCTAATTGGTTCTAATACTTTATTTACGCTTTCTATTAATTGCTTTTTGCACGCAACACAGCCTCTTTTACCTGCTTTACATTCTGCGCATACATTTTTACATTCTTCTTTATCTGTAAATAAGTTGTGATAATAGTAAACCATACAAATATCTGGATTTCCTGGGTCATCTTTTTTAATTCTAGCAGGGTCTGTTACTGCTGACATTACTTTTTCTTTTATAGTATCTAAGTCATCAGATAGATATAAAGCATTTCCTAACGATTTACCCATTTTAACATTTCCGTCCAAGCCTTTTATTCTAACATTATCGCTCATTACAGCAACTGGCTCTCTTAAAGTTTCTCCATATATGCTATTAAATTTTCTAACTATTTCTCTGCATTGCTCAATTAATGGAAGTTGGTCTTCTCCAACGGGTACATATGTAGCATCAAAACAGGTTATGTCTGCAGCTTGACTTACTGGATAACCTAAAAATCCATATGTAACACTCTCCCCAAAAATATCTCTTTTTTGCGCTATTTCAGTTTTTACAGTTGGGTTACGCTCTAGTCTTGCTATTGTTACTAAATTTGAATAAAACACTGTAAGTTCAGCTATTTCTGGAATTAGTGATTGTATAAAAAATGTTACTTTGTTTGGATCTAAGCCTATTGCTAGCTCGTCCATTACTATTTGACTAACACTTTTCTTTACTTTGTCTGGATTATTAAAATTATCTGTTAAAGCTTGAACATCGGCAACTTCAATAAAAGTTTGAAACTTATCTTGCAACTCTACTCTACTTTTTAGAGACCCAAAATAGTGACCTATATGCATTTTCCCTGTAGGTCTATCTCCTGTAAGAATTCTTAAACTTTTATCTGGTTTCACATCTTCTAATTTAATTTTTTCATCATCAACTAAATTTTCCATAACATTCTCCTAACTATATAATTTTGTGTCAATTAGAACCGTCCCAATTGACAGACAACTTATTGGTCATAAACAGTAAGTTTGATAAGTAAATCTTTATCATCATCAATAGCCGCCTTATTTTTTCTAATAGCCCCACATTTTTCACACTTATATATTATCACATAACCCTTTTTACTATCAAGTTCTACTTGCACTGGTTTTAAAAGTCCTTTACATTCTTCCTCTCTATCACCTGGCATATTGTCCACATGCTTAGAATACAAGCAGTATGGGCAATGGTCCCTTGATGTGTACCCAAGTTTTGAAACTTTTTTGCCACAATGCTCACATACAAATTCTTCATCTCTTTTTGTAAATTGTTTCATTTAATATTACCTCGCATTGAGGTCAATATATGTTCTCGAAATTTCACAAGCTGGAGTGAAAAACGACCCGCGCCGTGAAATCAGAGAGAATGTATATTGACCGCAAAATATGATTAATTGTTGTCAATTGACACAACGTTTAGTATTCAAAAATACTTCCACCAATAAATTCACGTAAAATAGAATTATTTGGTATTGCAGTTTCATCCATATCATCAAAATATTCAAGTAATGTGCTTAATCTTTTTGCTTCTGAATATTCTGGAACATTACTATCTATTGCATCTAATAAAGGTTTTGCATATTTTTTTAGAACTGCAAGTTCGTAAACTAAAGAGCTATTAAACATAGCGTCCGCTTCTTCTTGATAAGGGAATATGTTTTTATTTTCACCTTTATTTACTGAATCCCATCTTTTTAAAGTATCAAAAGCTGAATAACTTCTAAAATTATTATCCCTTACAATTCTTCTTATAAGTCTTGTATCAGTTGTAGATATACGATTAAAATAATCTATATTTAAAACTGTTAAATCACTTAAATATATTTTAAATTTGTTTTCTTTAGGAATTGTGCTTGTTAATTTGTCATTTAATGAGTGGATACCTTCTACAACTAAAATGTCATTTGGTCCTAATCTCATTTTTTCGCCATTATAAACCTTAGTTCCATCTTTAAAGTCAAATGTAGGCACATCTATTTCTTCACCATTAATTAGCTTTGTTAAATGGTCGTTGAATAACTCTAAATCTAATGCCTCAATTGTTTCAAAGTCATATTCACCATTTTCATCTCTAGGTGTTTGTTCTCTTTCTACAAAGTAATTATCTGTTCCAATTGTTACAGGTGTTAATCCATGAAGTCTTAGTTGAATACCAAGTCTTTTTGCAAATGTTGTTTTTCCTGAAGATGAAGGTCCTGCAATTAATACAATTTTTACATTTCTTTTATCTGCTATTTTGTCAGCTATTTGAGCAATTTTCTTTTCGTGTAATGCCTCTGCTGTAAGCACTGTTTCTGCGGTTTTGCCCTGCTCTATGTGGTTATTTAAATCTTTTATTGTACTAATATGCATTAATCTATTTATGTCATCATATTCCTCTAATGTTGCTTGTAACTTTTTGGTTTCAACAAATTCTCCTAACTCATTTGGATTTTTTCTATTTGGATATCTTACTATAAAACCATCTTTATATTTTTTTATGTCAAATAGTTTCATAAAACCAGTAGAAATAGGCATTACTCCATAAAAATAGTTATAATAATCTTCGCAAAAATACAAAGAAACAGTATCTTTTTCTTTATTTTCTACTTGAAGTTTGCCTCTTAATGTATTTTCCTTGGCATAAAATTCCTCTGCCTCTTTTTTATCCATTATTACTTTTTTAATAGGCAAATCTTTTTCTATTATTGAAGTCATTTCATCTTTGACCTTTTTAATCATTAAATCTGTAATTTTTTGATTTATAATTTCACAAAACATGGCATTTGAAAGTTGATAGTTTACACTTATCATTGCCTCTGGGTAAAGTTTTTCAAATGCTTTTGCCATAATAAATAAGATTCCTCTTACATATATTCTCATTCCATCTTTATCAGTAATATCTACAAGATCAACTCTGTCGCCTTCTTTTATTACATAATCTAGAGATTTTATTTCATTATTGCATCTACAAGCAACAATGTTGTTTTTTGAAAATTTTATGTTGTCCTTGAAAAGGTCAATAACTTTGGCCTCTTTCATTGGTACTCCTACTTCTGAATTGTGATAAAATATTTTCATAAGTTTCCTTCCTTTCGTTTTTACTTATTATATGTGCTTTTTTAAAAATTAATTCAATAGTTAAATAAATCTGACCTACACTTTTAGTATAGCAAAAATTGCAATGTCCTTTTTGTCTTTTATTGCATTTTTTCTTTCATTTTTGAAAGAATATTTAATGCATCAAGTGGTGTAATTTCATCTAGTTTAACTTGATCTAGTTCATGAGCAATTTCAGCTAGCTTATAGTTAAACATATCCATTTGTCCTTCACTTTTTGCCTTTTCTTCTTTGGTTTTTGGAGCGTCTTTTATTATGCTCTTTCTTTCCAAAGTTTTTAATATTTCGTTTGCTCTTTTTGTAACTGCTTTTGGAACGCCAGCTAGCTTTGCAACATGAACACCATAGCTTTCATCAGTTCCACCTGGCAATATTTTTCTTAAAAAGATAACATCTTCGCCTTTTTCTTTTACTGCTACATGGAAATTTTTTACACCATCTAATTTATCTTCTAGTCCAACTAGCTCGTGATAATGTGTTGCAAAAAGTGTTTTTGCTCCGCAAACATCTTTATTTGCAATGTATTCTGCAACAGCCCAAGCAATTGACAATCCATCATATGTTGATGTACCTCTTCCTATTTCATCAAGGATTACCAAGCTTTTGTTTGTCGCATTTTTTAATATTGTAGCAACTTCCATCATTTCAACCATAAATGTACTTTCGCCCATACTAAGGTCATCAGATGCACCTACTCTTGTAAATATTTTGTCAACTACTCCTATGTGAGCCTCTCTTGCTGGTACAAAGCTTCCTATTTGAGCCATTAAAGTAATTAATGCTACTTGCCTCATGTATGTAGACTTTCCAGCCATATTTGGTCCAGTGATTATTGCTAATCTATTTTCTCCTGAATCTAAATATGCATCATTTTGAACAAAGTCGCCAGCAGGAAGCATTTTTTCAATTACTGGATGTCTTCCTTCTTTTATGTCTATAACATCACTATTATCTACAACTGGCATACAGTAATTCATTTCTTCTGCTACTTTTGCGAGTGAGCATAATACATCAGTTTTTGAAATAATACTTGCAGAAGTTTGTAATCTTTTTGCACTTTTTTCTATTGTATTTCTTACTTTTACAAATACATCATATTCTAATGCAACAATTTTTTCTTGTGCTCCAATTATTTGATTTTCTAGGTTTTTAAGTTCTTCTGTAATATATCTCTCGCCAGTTGTTAAAGTTTGCTTTCTAATATATCTTTCTGGCACCATTTTTACAAATGATTTGCTAACTTCTATATAATATCCAAAAATTTTATTGTAGCCAATCTTTAAGTTTTTAATACCTGTTTCTTGCTTTTCTCTTGCTTCTAGTTCAGCAAGCCATTTTCTGCCATTTGTAGTAGCATCTAAAAGCTCATCTATTGTTTCATCATAGCCTTTTTTGATTAGTCCACCCTCTTTGACACTCATTGGTGGGTCGTCCAAAATTGCTTTATCTATTAACTCATAAATATCTTCTAATACATCTAAGCCGTTAAACATTTCTTGAAGCATTGGAGCTTTTGTATTTGCTAACAAATTTTTTATTGTAGGTAATTGATGAACAGAATTTTTAAGTGTTACTAAATCTCTAGCATTTGCAGTACCATAAGATATTTTACCAGCTAGCCTTTCTATATCATAAACATTTTTTAAAGACTCACATATGTCATCTCTAAGCATTGGGCTTTCTTTAAGCTCTTTTACAGCCTCAAGCCTTTTGTTTATATCATTTACATCTATAAGAGGGTCACTTATCCATCTTCTAAGAAGTCTTCCCCCCATTGATGTATCTGTTTTATCTAGTACCCAAAGTAATGTGCCTTTTTTAGATTTGTCCCTCATTTTTTCTGTAAGTTCTAGGTTTCTTCTAGCATTTAAGTCAAGAGACATATACTTAGTTGTATTGTAAATTGTTATTTGATTTAAGTTTTCCATTTTTGCTTTTTGAGTGTCATCTATGTAATACATAAGCCCATTTATAGCAGAAACAGCAAATAGCTTTGTTTTTATAGTAGAAATTGACTCTCCTTTATCATCTCTTAAGTCAAATTCTTGGTCTATTTTTTGATAGTCACCATCAAATTCATCTACAATTGATATAAAGCAGTTGAATCTTTGTTTTATGTAGTTAATTTCATCTGTACTTTCACTCATCATTTTGTTTACAACTAATTCTGATGG
>CALXZV010000017.1 GCA_944393335.1 uncultured Clostridia bacterium
AAAAAAGAAGTAATGGCAGAATTAAAGAAAGAATTTAAGCCAGAATTCTTAAATCGTATTGATGAAATAATAGTATTCCATAAACTAGAAGATAGTCAAATAAGAAAAATTGTAGACATATTAATTGACAATGTTGGAAAACTACTAAAAGAACAAGGAATAAAACTTACAGTAGATGAAAAAGCAAAAGATTTAGTAGCTAAAAAAGGTACAGATAAAACTTATGGCGCAAGACCATTAAAAAGAGCAATTCAAACAATGATTGAAGACAAAATTGCAGAAGCAATGCTTGATGGCAAAATAAAGAAGGAAGCAAAAGTAACTGCAAAAGACGATGAAATTGTTGTTGGATAACAGTTTTTAAATTTTTTTCATTTTAGGACCGTCCCCAACTGAAAAATTTTATTGCAAAGCAAATTTTTTAATGATATAATATATCAAAATCTAAAGATAAGGAGAAACAGATGAAGGAGGCATTAGCAATAATATTCATACTATTAATGTTTATTATAGTATTAATAATAATAGCTATTATGCAAATTCGAATGGCTGGAATAAAAGTAAAGGACTTTTTCAGCTTTATTGATGCAAACCAAAAACTAGATAGCTTAGTTAGATTTGCACAAAAGTATGACAAAATGTCTCCACAAGAACAGATTATTTATTTAACAGAAGCGGAAAAAATGTTTGACAGTTTTGATAAAATTCCATCAACAGTATGGGAAGATGAAAGAGATAAATATTCAAAAGTATTAGAAACATACAAAAACATACGAGTAATGAGATGGAATGAAGCACAAACTAATGCAATGACAAAAGTAAATCAACCAAAGATTAAACCTAAAGAGATAAAAACAAATAATTAGAGGCAAAAGACAATACTTTTGCATAACCAATTGAACAAATGCAAAAAAATATATATTTAACCTTAAATAGAAATTTGAGGACAAGTTTAAAAGGGGTGAAATTAAAGGTGACGGACTCTTTGGAAGAATACTTGTATTCCATATACGTATTATCAAAAGAAGGAGAAGGAGCAAGAGTTACAGACATTGCAAACAAAATGGAAGTAACAAAAGCCAGTACAAACAATGCTCTAAATCAATTAAAAGAGCAGGGGCTTATTAATTATGAAAAATATAAAAATATAACTTTAACAAAAGAGGGAGTGGCTAGAGCAAAATACATAGAAAGAAGGCACGAACTTTTTAGAAAATTTTTAAAAGATATAATAAAAACTGATCCAAATTTAGTAGAAGAGGAAACAGAAAAATTGGCTCATTGCATATCTTGCCATACAGCGGCAAAACTTGAAAAATTTATTGAAGAGTATATGGAAAAAATAGAAAAATAAGTGAAATGCAAAATGAAAAAATAAAATATCAAAATTGAAAAAGAAGTTGAATTATAAATTCTATAATTTAACTTCTTTTTTATGAATAAAGATGATAAAAACAGAAAAAATAAATATATGGAAAACAAAGAAAAATTTAAAATTGCAATTGTAGGAATATTAACAGGCTTGCTCTGCGGCTTATTTGCCTCAGGAGGAGGCCTTATTTTAGTGCCTGCATTTGTATACATTTTTAAACAGAGTGAGAAAAAAGCAAGGGCAATGTCTGTACTTTGCATTTTACCAATGGTACTAGCAAGTTTAGTTTTCTACAACAAAGCAGAGTATATAGACTGGAAACTTGGAATAATATGTGGAATTGGCGGAATAATAGGAGGAGCAATTGGTGCAAACTTAATGAAAAAAATAAATGACAAATACCTTGTACTTATTTTTATAGCATTTTTAATTTATGCGAGTATATCTATTTGGATTAGATAGATTTTTTGAAGATAAAACGTTACAGTTCGGAGAATATTAGTTTGGGTAAGAGGTAATATTAAATAACTGTAACTTAAACACAAGAAAGGATCAAACAATGCTAGAAGGTTTAACAGGTGTAATATCAGGAATAATTAGTGGAATGGGAATGGGTGGAGGAACAATACTAATTACAATTTTAGTGTGTTTTCTATCAGTAGATCAAAAAGTTGCACAAGCAGTAAATTTAGTATTTTTTATTCCAACATCATTAGTTGCAACAATTGTAAATATTAAAAATAAACAAATAGACTGGAAGCTAGCGATTCCAATAGCAGTATTAGGTGCAATAGGAGCTTTTGCAGGAGCATTTATAGCAACAAAAATAGAAGTAGGTATGCTTAGAAAGTTATTTGCAATATTATTAATATTAATTGCAATATTTGAAGCATATTCTTGGTATAAAAAGTATATAAAAAAGAATTAATATAAATTATACAATATTTTCGAATAAAAGAAACACAAAAAAGACATAATAAATTTAGAAAAAGCAATATGTTAAAACATATTTTTTAAAATAAGCTTATTTAAAGCTATTTAATAATTTGTTAGGAGGTAAGATTATGAAATTTGTTAAAGGAATGATTGCTGGAATGATAATAGCAGTAGGAGCTACAATGATGTGTAATGAAATTCAATGCTATGGTCCAAACAAAATGTTAAAGCAAGGAAAACGCATGATGAAAAAAATGGGAATAATGTAGTAACTAAACATAAAAATTTTCATATTATATAAAAGAAAGGCAGGTTATATAATATGAAATATGATAAAAAAATATGCCCAATCATAGATGTTGACGGAGTACTAGCTGCCGGCAAACAATATGATTTAGATATAACAATTTCAAAAGATAGAAGAACAGTTATCTATGGAATAGTTAAAGATGACTGTGGTGATCCAATAGAAGACGCAGTTGTAAAGTTAGTTGAAGTAGATTGCGATTGTGGTGATGAAAGAAAACCAGTAAGTCATACTTTTACTGACAAAAATGGCGAATTTGTATTTGGACCACTTTGCCCAGACAGATATTATTCAATAGAAATTTGGGCAAATAAAGTAAAACATTCAAAAATATGCGCAAAAGTGGAAAAAGATTTTAAATGCTTAAAAGGTGAAAAACTAGATTGCGATTGTAAAATGGAGTGTAAACCAGATAAACCAGAAAAACCTGAAAAGCCAGACTATCCAAAACCACCAAAGCCAGATGATGAATGTGATTATTGCAAATAAGATAATGGCTTAAGGAAAAAGTCAGTTTACTTTATAAATTAAAGCAAGCTGGCTTTTTTGAATTTTGATTTTGAAATTTTTCAGTTGGGGACCGTCCCCAACTGAAAAAATATATTGAAATAAATAAAAAAAGATGCTAATATAATAGAGATTGAAAGGACGGTATTTATGGATAATAGACCAATAGGAATGTTTGACTCAGGAGTTGGAGGACTTACAGTATATAAAGAAATAAAAAAAGCAATGCCTAATGAAAAAATAATCTATTTGGGAGATACAAAAAATTTCCCATATGGCTCAAAATCAAAACAAAGTATAATAGATTTAAGTAAAAAGAATATAGATTTTTTACTTAAACAAAATGTTAAAACAATAGTTATAGCTTGTGGTACAGCAACTAGCCAAGCGCTAGAAGAAGTGCAAAGTATTTACAAAGTACCAATTATAGGCATTATACAGCCAACTATTGAGTACATAAAAAGTAAAGAAAATATAAAAAACGTTGGAGTGATTGCAACAAGAGGAACTATAAGAAGTAAATCATGGGAAGTAAATTTAAAAAGTCAAATTGAAGATATAAATGTATATAATAAGGAATGCCCACTTTTAGCCCCAATGGCAGAAGAGGGTTGGGTAGATAATGAAATAGCTAAACTTACAATTCATGAGTATATAAAAGAATTTCCAAAATTAGATGCTTTAATACTTGGCTGTACTCATTATCCTTTATTTAAAAAGATAATTGAAGAGCAAATGCCAAATACAGAAATAATAAACACAGGTGAAAAGCTTGCAAGCCATATCAAAAATATGATAGAATTATCTACAAATAAAGAAAAAGCACAAGATGAAATATATTTGACAGATACGGAATGCAATTTTATAAATGTTTCATATAAGTTGCTAAATGAAAAAATAGAACTTAAAAAAGCAACAATTTAGTATTTAATTAATGCCTTAGCTATAATGATAATAATTGGGTGGTAAATAAGTCTCAAAAACACAAATTAAAAAAAGAAAGGACCTAAATAAATGAAACAAAAAATTAATGTAGATAAAATTAAAGAAAGGGAAGTAAGCAAAGAAGAAATAGAGCAAAACGAAAAAGAAACCAAAAAGAAAACTTGGGCTTTATACAGACTTCCAATAATAGTTACAGCCATTTTAGCTTTAATATACATACCAACATCTCAACATTTACTACTTATACCAATTGCACTAGTATTTGTAGTTGTGCTATATGGTTGGGACTCACACAGTAGAATATGTCCTTATTGCAAAAAGTGGAACTCAACAGTAACATTAAATGCTGAAACAGTGCTTAGAAAAAATCAAGTTGTAAAAAAGAATTTGTTTGGAAAAGATAAAACAAAAGAAAAGAAAGATATTGTAAACAAAACAAAAAATAAATGCTTAAATTGTGGGCATATACAAGAAATAGAAAAGGTCAAATAAATTTAGCTTAGTAAAATATGTTAAAAATTATGGCCGATTCTAGTTTTGGCAGTTTAAATAATTTTAAATTTACAAGTCATAACCTCTAGTAAATTGCATATACATTTACTGGAGGTACTTTTTTATGTTTGTAGTATTCAATAAAGAAAAAATATACTCTTATTTAGTGTCTTTGGGAACAGTAGTAATTTTATTTGTCATGGCAATAGCAATAACAAGTAGAAATGAAAAATTAATAGAAACATCTACAAATGCAATAATTGCAAATAAAATTGAGCAAAATGAATATAATATAGATATGGAATCATCTAAGGAAAATAATACAAATATTACAAAAATGTTACAAAAATAAAAGAAAATCAACTTTTTATGTAGACAAATCAAAAAATATGTAGTATAATAGGTTTATAGCGCATAAGTATTCTAAAATTTTTATTAGATGAATAAGATACACAAGAATAATTAAGGAGGAAAGAAAATTGGAAACAAATTTTGCTGACAACAACCACATTACATTGGTTGGAAAAATAACAGATGAAAAAAAATTCAGCCATGAAATTTATGGAGAAAAATTTTACACTTTTGATTTAAGTGTACCACGTTTAAGTGGAAATGCAGATATAATACCAGTTACTATATCTGAAAGATTATTTAAAGATGAAGACTTAGTTATTGACAAAAAAGTCAAAATAACTGGTCAATTCAGATCTTACAATAGCTATGAAAATGAAAAGAACAGATTAATCTTAACTGTGTTTGCAAAGGACATTGAATTTTTACCAAATCAAGAAGAAGAAATAGTTGCAAGCAAAGACTTAGTTTCAAATGAAGTCGTTTTAACAGGTTATATTTGCAAAACACCTATTTACAGACAAACACCATTTGGAAGGGAAATTGCAGATATTCTTTTAGCTGTAAACAGAGCTTACAACAAATCAGACTACATTCCATGTATTACATGGGGTAGAAATGCTAGATATTGTTCAAAAATGCCTGTAGGAACAGAAGTAAAAGTTATCGGTAGAGTTCAATCAAGAGCTTATGAAAAAAAGCATGATGATGGAACTGTTGAACAAAAAGTAGCTTATGAAGTTTCTATTTCAAACTTAGAGGTAATTGATGACAAGAAAAAGTTAGAAGAATTAGCAAAATCAGATGAAAGCACTGCAGAAACTCAAAACGAAGAAACAACTTCTGCAGTTAGCGAAAGCAATGAAACTGTGCAAGCATAATTAAAAATATATAAACCTTAGTAAAAGTATGGTACTTGTAATAAGCAAGTACTATATTTTTTTTTGACAAACTTGCCCTATTTTCATTGACTTTTGAGGCAAATGCAAATATAATATATGTGTAAAATTATGCAAGGAGGAAAGTTATGGGTGAAGTTATAGTTATAACATCAGGTAAAGGTGGAGTAGGCAAAACAACAACAACTGCAAACGTAGGCGCTGCTCTAGCTTTAAGAGGCAAAAAAGTCGTACTAGTAGACACAGATATAGGCTTAAGAAACCTTGATGTTGTAATGGGACTAGAAAACAGAATAGTATATGACATCGTAGATGTTGTTGAAGGAAAATGTAAATTAAGACAAGCTCTAATAAAAGATAAACGATTCACAGATTTATTTTTATTACCAGCAGCCCAAACTAGAGACAAAAGTGCAGTAAATGAAGAACAAATGAGAGAATTAACAAGCAAATTAAAAGAGGAATTTGATTATATTTTAATAGACTGTCCAGCAGGAATAGAGCAAGGTTTTAAAAATGCAATAGCTGGCGCAGATAGAGCAATTGTAGTAACAAATGCTGAAATATCTTCAATACGTGATGCTGACAGAATAATAGGACTTCTTGAAGCATCAGAAATAAAAAATCCAGAATTGATCATTAACCGTTTAAGACCAGAAATGGTAAAAAGAGGCGAAATGATGGATGTGGAAGACATATTAGATTTATTATCAATAGACTTAATTGGTGTTGTACCTGAAGATGAATACATAATAACTCAAACAAATAAAGGTGAGCCTGCAGTATCAAATAAAAAGGCACCTTCAGGAAAAGCATACATGGAAATAGCAAGAAGAATATTGGGTGAAAATGTTGAAGTAACAATACCAGGTAGAAAAAAAGAAGGATTTTGGAGTAAATTTAAAAAGAATTTTAAAAAATAAAATGCAATGGAGGAAATAGGAATGTTTGAAAACATTATGGGTTTTTTCAAAAAAATAAACAAAAAAACGGAGCAATTGGAAAGCAAAACAAATAAGGACGAGGCAAAAGAAAGATTACATTTGGTACTTATGCAAGATAGGGCCAACGTTTCAGCAGACTTTTTAGATATGATGAGACAAGAAATAATAGATGTAATCAAAAAATATATAGATGTAGATGAAAAAGAAATAGACGTAAGACTAACAAACAAACAAAACAGCGATGGAACAACAGGGGCACCTGCATTATATGCAAATATTCCTATAATAAGTATAAAAAATGATAAAAAAAATATAGCATACAGTGGAAATTTATCAAAAAGTAGTGTACAAGATGTGGATAATACAGAGGTTGAACCATCAAAAGAAGAAAATAAACAAGAAAAAATGGCAGAAGAGAATAATGAAAGTGAAACAGCTAATACTAATTTAAATAATGTTAACGAAGAAATAAAAAATGATGTAAATCCTAGTGCAGAAGTGGTAGAAGAAACAGTCGTAGAAGTTTCTGAAAACAATAGCGATGATACAAATCTAGAAACTGGTAATGAAGTGGATGAAAAATCTCAAAACGATTCAGAAAACGTAGAAAAAAATTCTGATGAATCTTCAAAAGAAAACAGTTCAAATACAGCAAAACAAACAAATAAAACAAACTTAAAAAATAATTCAAAAAAAGGTAAAAAATCAAAAGCAAAAAAGTCTAATAAAAAGAAATAGAGGCAAGAATGAAAAAAAGATTATCTAAAAATATAGAATGGTCAATTTTAGTATGTACAGTCCTATTAATGGTAATAGGACTGATTGCCCTTTTTTCAGCAACTCAAAGTACAGAATACGATGAGTTTAAAAAACAAATATTATGGATAGGCATAAGTATTCCATTTATAATAATGTTTACATTAATAGATTATGAAACAATAGCAAAAGCATCTCCTATATTTTATGCAGTACTTATTATACTACTAATTGGAGTGCTTTTTACGAAACCAATAAATGGTGCTACGAGCTGGTATTCTTTTGGTTCATTTTCTTTGCAACCAGCAGAATTTTCAAAAGTTTTTGTTATTATATTATTAGCACTTGTAATGTCTAAAATAGTTGCGAAAGGAAAAAAAGAAATAAGCAGACCTACAAGATTACTTCTTCTAATTGCAATTATAGGTGTACCAGTTTTACTAATTATAAAACAACCTGACTATGGTACTGCTTTAGCTTTTTGTGTAGCATTTATTCTTATGCTATTTGTTGCTGGCATAGACAAAAAATACATTATTGCAGGATTTTTAATTGTGGCAATATCACTTCCATTACTATACTTTTTTATACTACCAGACCATGCTAAAAAAAGAATAGAAGTATTTTTAAATCAAGACCTAGATCCTAGAGGAGCAGGATATAATTTAACACAGTCTAAACTTGCAATAGGTGCAGGTGAACTTTTGGGAATGGGACTTTTAAAAGGAAATCAAACACAATTAGGTTATTTAAGCCCAAAAACTACTGATTTTATTTTTTCAGTAATTGGTGAAGAAATGGGCTTTGTAATTGCTGCTTCTATTGTAATACTCTATGTTGTCCTGATTACAAAAGCAATGTTTGTTGCAAAGACTGCCAAAGATAATTTAGGCTCATTTATTGCAATGGGCATAGCTGGAATATTTTTATTCCACATGACAGAAAATATTGGTATGACAATAGGTTTGTTACCTATAACTGGTGTACCACTACCATTTGTAAGTTATGGAGGAAGTTCACTTTTAAGTAACCTAATAATGATAGCAATTTTGTTAAATATTAGTGGCAGAAGACAAAAGGCGATTTTTATTGAATAATCAAATTTTATACTATAAAGCAAATGCAATGATATATATTAGAAATTATAAAAGGAGTAAAATGCTAAAAAAATTAAAAATAGGAAATGTAGAATTACAAAACAACATAATATTAGCACCAATGGCAGGTTTAACAGACCTGCCTTTTCGTCTTGTATGTGAAAAATATAATCCTGGTTTAGTTGTGACAGAGATGGTAAGTAGCAAAGCTCTGTATTATAATGATGAAAAAACGAAAGAACTTCTTAAAATGGATGGAGAAAAAAGGCCAGTATCTGCACAAATATTTGGTAGTGATGAAGCTTCGATGTCATATGCCGCAAAATATGTTAGCCAAATAGCAGATATAGTAGACATTAATATGGGGTGCCCAGCTCCAAAAGTTGTAAAAAATGGAGATGGTAGCAGGCTACTTTTAGATTTAGATAAGGTATATAGCATAGTGCAAGCAGTAGTAAAAAGCTCTACTGTTCCTGTAACTGTAAAAATAAGAAAAGGTTGGGACAATGAGCACATTGTTGCAGTAGAGGCCGCCAAAGCAATAGAAAACGCAGGAGCAAGTGCTATTACAATTCATGGAAGAACAAGAAGTGAGTTCTATACAGGGGTAGCAGATTGGGACATAATAAAAAAGGTTAAGGAAAATGTTAACATACCAGTCATAGGTAATGGAGATATAAAATCACCAGAAGATGCAAAAAGAATATTTGAACAAACTAATTGTGATGGAATTATGGTAGCAAGGGCTACTTTGGGTAGACCTTGGATATTAGAACAAATAAGAACTTACTTAGAAAATGGCACAATAAGGAGCATATCAAATGAAGAAATATTAAGCACCATTGTAAATCACATAGAATTAGAAGTAAAAGAAAAAGGAGAATATACAGGCGTAAGAGAAATGAGAAAACACATTTGCTACTATTTAAAAGGATTACCAGGGGCATCAAATGTACGCGACAAAATAAACCATTTAGAAAGCAAAGATGAGGTCGAAAAAGAGTTAATTAATTACTTTAAAATCTTAGCCATTTAAATTCATATATTACAAGCTAAATGAATAAAATAGTATAGAAATAATTGAATTTATAAATAAGCTTCAATATATGTTTTGGAGCATTTAAGCGAACGCAGACGACGTAGGAGCGGAGTGGCAGCGGGCGAGAGTTTTCGCGAATAGCGAAACCTCGAAGCAAATGCGGAAGAATGTATATTGAAGCGTTAGTAGAAAAGTAAATTCTTTGAAAGGCTAATGATATGGGTAAATGGTTTAAAATTCTTGCTTTTATAATAATCATAATTTTTGCTCTTTTGATTTGTAATTTTTTTATAAAATCTAATTATAAAACTAAAGAAAATGGAAATAATAAAAGCAAACAAGAGATTGAACAATATATTCTAAATGTTACATCATATAAAGCAAAAATTAAAGTAACTGTATGTAGTAACAAAAATACAAACTATTATGAATTTGAACAAGAAGTAAGAAGCCAAAGTTATACAAAACAACTTGCTTTATCTCCAGAAAGTTTGGCGGGAATGGAAATAATATATGAAAATGGCATAATAACAGTGCAAAACACAAAGTATAATTTAAGTCAAATCTATGAAAACTATCCATATATATCAAGCAATTCGCTTTATCTTACATCATTTATTGATGGATATAGAAATAGTACTAGCAAAGAGATAACTGAAGTAGATGGAAAAATACAAATGAGCTATACGCCAAAGCTAAACAAATATATTAATAAACAAATTCTTTACATAAATAAATCAAGTTTAGAACCACAAAATTTACAAGTGTTTGATATTAACAATGAACTAAGAGTAGACATAATATATAATGAGATAGAATTAAACATTTAGAAATATATATCATCTCAATTTTATTATTGGGAGAGTAAATATGAATATAAGAAGAGGAGATATGTTTTATGCAGATTTAAGTCCAGTAGTTGGCTCAGAACAAGGCGGAATAAGACCAGTTATAATTATACAAAATGACTTGGGCAATAAACATAGTCCAACAGTTATAGCAGCAGCAATAACTTCACAAATGGGAAAAGCAAAGCTTCCAACTCATATAGAAATAGGATCGCAAAATGGTGGTTTAAAAACAGATTCTGTAGTTTTGGCTGAGCAAGTAAGAACAATAGATAAGAGTAGGCTAAAAGAAAAAATAGGTCATATTGATGATGAAAATTTAATGCATCAAATTAACAATGCTTTAGGAGTGAGCATTGGTCTAGAAAATATTTAAAAGTCCAATAAATCCTTTAAGCCATGCTTAATTACAAAACAAGAGTCATTCGTTTTTATCTATTCAAAATAATAAAACAAATGGCTCTTGTTTTTATCTATTCAAAAATAATAAAACAAATGGCTCTTGTCGAATTTTGTCGAAATTTGTCGAACGATTTTTCTTTACAATTTCCATAATCTGGTGTATAATAAAAACAATTAAATTATTCAATTTAATTTTATCAAATAATTTAAGTCTTAAATTATTCAAAAGATTAATCCCAAAAAAATTAATAAATGAAAGCGAGGGATGGTTTTCATTTATAGAAAAGGAGTTTTATGAAGAAGAAAATTAAAATTTTTATTATTGCCTTTTTGTTTATAATAACATGGGCATTACACACAAAAGCATTGGCAGCAACAAATACTAGCTGTCAAGTTATACCAGATGAAAATGTAAAATATGTAAATGCAACTTTGGTTAACATTGATATTGAAGAATACAATGCACTTCAAAGAGGAATAAGCCAAGAAGAATACTATTCTTTATCTCTCCAAGAAAAACACAAGATAGATGACAAATCTATGCTTATGGACTCAACAGACTCAAAATGCTATGGTGGAATTCAAAATGGTTACATTGGCGTTGGCCAATATGGCAACTCATCTGGATTTGTTCAAGGTCTAGCAAAAGATAGACTTGTAGATGGCAACTTATGCATTATTGACAAATATACAAATGGGACAAGCTTCTTTCCAAAAACAAATACTAATCCAAAGGTTTACACAGAAGTTTTAACTAATTGGAAATTTCCATTTGAAAAATTACAAAATGGATATTATCGTTTTAATAGCAATTTGTACCATGTTTATAAAGACTATAGTACAAAAACTTTAAAACTACATAAAGGCTCAAAAGATGGCTTTTTCCCATTTAATGATTGTAATGATGACACATCTATACCAAGCAACAGAGAAATAGGATTTTCAGCTAGAATAGAAATACCATTTACAATGACAAACGATGGAAGAATATACAATGAAGTTGTAGGTCAATATGAAGATATGGTATTTACATTCTCAGGTGATGATGATGTATGGGTTTTTGTAGATGATAGGTTAGTACTTGACATGGGTGGATGCCATGTAAAATTACAAGGAAACATCGACTTTGCCAAAAACGAAGTATATTATCAAAATATATATAATACAGAAACAAATAAAAATGAAGTTGCTGTAAATAAAAAAGCTTTTGAAGATGGCATGCTTGAGCCAGGAGCACATACTCTAACTCTATTTTATATGGAAAGAGCTGGTGGTGAATCAAACTTAATAGCTTCTTTCAATTTACAAAGTGGTGGAGTTAAAGCAAATTACATAGACATAGACACAAATAAAGTTTTAGATACGGAAAGCCAAAGTGGTGCAGTTGGAAGAAAAGTAACAACTTCAGCAAAAGATATAGCAGGATATACATTAGTAAAAAAGCCTACAACAGAAAGTTTTACATTAACAGAAAAGCTACAAACAGTTAATTACTACTATGCTAAAAATACTAAAGTAGTAGCAAAATATGTTGATGAAGTAACTAATAAAGAAATATCGGATAAAGTCACTATTAATGGTAAGTCGGGTGATAAGTACACAACAAGTCAAAAAACAATACAAGACTATGACTTTACAAAAGTTGAAGGTAATCCAAGTGGAACAATGAAAGGAGAACCTATAAACATAATTTACTATTATAGACATAAGTCAAAAGTAACAGTCAATTACATAGACAAAGATACTGGAGAACTAATAGATAGTGAGCAAGAAAATGTCCATGAAGGTGATACATTTACTTCAGAAGAAAGAAAGTATGAAGACTACAAATTAGTTGAAAAGCCTGAAAAAGAAACAGTCACTATTCAAAAAGAAGACATCACATTGAACTATTATTATCAATGGTTGAAATTCAACTTACAAATAGAAATGAATTTGGACAAGGCATACATTAATGGAAATTACTATGGACTTAATGGAAAAGTTGGTAAAATAGAAACAGAAATTAGAGATGCCAACCAAAATTCAAGTTTGCAAATCTATTACAATATAAAAGTCACAAATAATCAGGAAAGAATGGGAAGCGGATACATAACTTTTACAATACCAGAAGGCTTTACTATGCAAAACACTGACTGGGAAATAGACAATAATATTGCAAAATATAAAGTAACAGACTTAGATATTGGAGAATCAAGAGAATATCAAGTCGTTTTGCAAAAAAGTGATGGAGTAGACGTTTCAGGTGACATTAAGGCAAATGTTAGAATAGACTCAGAAAAGTTGCAAGAAACAACATTAGAAGATAATGAAGATATGAACGAACTAGCTATAATGCCAAGAACAGGTGCTTTTGTATTAAATGTAGTTCCTTACATATTAGCTTTAACAGCATTTGCTATTGTCATAGTTATTAAAATAAAAAAACAAAAGGATAAAAAATAATTAAAATTTCTAACATAAAATATTTATATGTTTTAGTTATTAAAAACGAAAGTTTAGCATAAATTACTAAAGAACAAATAAAAAACATAGGAATTAAAAATTTAAAACATTAATAAAAATATTATTAGACTAATCAAAATAGAAAGTTTCTTTAGTATAATATTTATGCGCACATTACAATTTTTATAAAAATTGTATAATAAAAATAACTAAAAGAAACTTTCTATTATTTTGTATTAAATAAAAACACTAAAATCTATGAATTTGATTTTATGCTATCAAATTAAATTTTTAACTTTTTAATAATTTTTATTTCATCATATAGTTTATCAATTCTATCTTGCCTAATAACTAATGCATTTTCATATTCTGCAAGAACTTGATTATAATTTTCAAAATT
This sequence comes from uncultured Clostridia bacterium, assembly GCA_944393335.1. GTDB lineage: Bacteria > Bacillota > Clostridia > TANB77 > CAG-508 > CAG-793. The sequence continues at coordinate 13,741 of CALXZV010000017.1, forward strand.
TTCTCCTTGTCCAAAAAGAAGTTGCATTCCAGCCTTATAATAATCTTTCATTTGTGGCTTTTTGGTTGTATTCATTTTTTGTTCATACTTTTTGACAGTTTTTAATCTTTTAATTTGTTCTTTAATATAATTAACATAATTCATAACACAACTAATTTCATATAAAGTATCATCAATTACAACTTTAAATAATGCTTTAAGTGGTTTTGGATTTATTTTACCTAATCTTTCGTTTTGCTTTAATTGGTCTAATGCAATTACATCACTACTTGGCTGAGCATCTTGAATAAGTTCTTTTAACGTTTGAGAAATATTAATGTGGGTAGTGTACTGTCTTTTGGTTACTATGGCATCATATTCATCTGCAACACGAATAATTTGAGCTGAATATGGAATATCTGGTTTACGCAAACCTCTAGGGTAACCAGTACCATTTAAAGCCTCATGGTGATACCAAGGACCATCAGAATATGGCCTTAAAGCCAAATCTTCCATACAATATTGGTATCCAAGAGTTGTATGAGTTTTCATTATTTCATATTCTTCGTCAGTAAGCTTGCCAGGTTTATTTACAATTTCCTTTGGAATAAAAAGCTTGCCAATATCGTGCAAATATCCAGCTATAACACAATGTATAGTAAATTGACTATTGCAATGCATATATTCACATATTCTTCCTACTAAATTAGCAACATTTTCACTATGCCTTCTAGTGAACATATCTAAGCTTTCCATAACAACTAAATGATCTTTAATTGTATTATCTAATTCATGAATTTTAATATTAGATGGACTATAAAAGTCATATTTTTCTTCTAACATTTACCTACTCCTAAATGTTTTTTTATTTTATATATGTGTATGTATAGTCACAATATATGTTCTCGATATTTCACAAGCTGGAGCAAGCAGCGACCCGCGCCGTGAAATAGGAGAGAATGTATATTGTGACTTAATATACAAGTTAAATAAATTATACAAAAACATGAATAAAAAAACAACAAAAAATATAAAAAACAATATTAAATTTTGATGACAAATAAAACTTTTTGTGATAATATGATATAAACGCCAAGAAT
>CALXZV010000018.1 GCA_944393335.1 uncultured Clostridia bacterium
GATGGATATGAAGATGCCTTTGCTGAAAAAGAGGAAGAAGACGAATTTGAGGACTCTAAGTATTCATGGAGCTATGGAAATAGAGCAAATAATTATGCAGATAAGTATGGCTCAAAAGTAGTCTCATACAAAGTATCAGCAGATAGTTTAAATGAAGGATTGGGACTTAAAGGAAACACTTGGCAAAGTAACTTAAATGGTAACTCACAAAATACGGCTGGATCAAGTTTCCAATTTAGGACTGCAGAAAGCTTTTTAAATAACTTAAATAAAAAGAAATCATCTAATGCTGTAGACCTATCTCAATACAAAGTTGGACAAAAAGTATTTCATAAAAGATTTGGAGAAGGTACTATTACTAACTTAGAAAACGAAGAAGATGATATTAAAGTAGATATTGAATTTGAAAAATTTGGACATAAGAGATTAATGGCTAAGTTTGCTGGGCTAGAAATTTTGAATTGAAAGGATGCTTCTTTCGAAAGGTTGTCAAATGGGACGGTTCTAAATGACACAAAAGTGTGTCATTTAGAACCGTCCCATTTGACAAAAACCGTCCCGTTTGACAAGAACCGTCCCATTTGACAAAAAAGAAACTCCTAACTTGAAAAAAGGAGTTTCCCATTTTATCTATTTAAAATTCTTTTGACTAGTATAAATAGCATTATGCTTAATTACAGGTGTCCCACGCTCTTTTATTAGCATAGCCACAGATTCTTGGCTTGTTAAAAAGCTTCCAAACTCAGTAATACCAGAATAAAGCTTACCAAGGTATCTATAGCTTTGATTTATATTTAAGCAAATTAAAATATATTTGCCATTGTATTTGTATAATTCAATAGTTTTGCAAAATTCTCTTAATCTATTTATTTTTTGTTTTTTTAAGAAATTGCAAAAATTGAAAAAGTGTTCAATGTCCACAAAACTATAAACCAAAGTATCATCTTTTTGAACTGGAACTTTTAAAGGTTTGACTTTTTTAGCACTTTTACTTTTAGGAATTAGCTTAGTTATAGTAAAAATAAAATCACCATTATACATACTTTTGGCATCTATTCTAATTCTGCTATTATCTATATGAAATCCAACCTCATCTTCTGCCTTATCAAGTATTTCTAAAAAAGTGTTTCTAGCCTTTGATGGATTAGACATCAAATTATCTAAATCACCATTACTATTTTCTAAAAGTTCATCATTAGAAACAGTAACTCTTAATTTATATTCACTTAATTTTTCAAACTTCATAGATTTTCCTTTCTTGCTTTCACTAAGACATTAATTATGAAATAAGTTTTATATGTATATATTAGTATATCATATGATTTTTTCTTTTACAATGTTTTTGTAAAAATTTACAAATTTTGGCTATAATATTTTTAAAATTTTTAAGTTCAATTTTTTACAGAAAATACCTTGAAAAATACCTCAAAAAAATATATAATACAAATGTTAAATTTTAATTATCCGTAAGATAAAATGGAGGTAACATATGGCAACAAGAGACAAAAGTACATTTGTACTAATAATATTTATATTATGTGGACTAGTTATAGGAGGCTTAATAGGTCAATTAACACAGGGGGTAAGTTGGCTTAGTTGGCTTTCATATGGACAAAGTTTTGGATTAACAGACCCTATTTCACTAGATTTGGGCGTTGTAAACCTTAGCTTTGCAATAATGTTTAATATAAATATTTCAAGTATAATTGGTATTATAATTTCAATATTTATTTATAGAAAATTTTAATTAATTTTGACATATTAACATGCAAGCTGTTTAATTAATATTGCATGCCAAAAATTAATTAAACAACAAATTTGATTGATATTGCATGCTAAAAATTAATTAAATAACAAATTTAATTGATATAAAAGGAGTTTTGGGGGGCAGAAAGGATATATTTATGCCACTTAAAATGAAACAATTGCCACAGTCTGAAAGACCATATGAAAAATTATTAATGTATGGTGCAAAAAAGTTATCAAATGCAGAACTTTTGGCAATAATAATTAAAACAGGTACAAAAGATGAAACATCGGTAGATATTGCAAACAGAGTTTTACTACTTTCAGAGAACATAAATGGTCTTGCAAATATTGGGATAGGAACATTAGAAAAAATAAAAGGAATAGGCAAAGTAAAAGCAATTCAAATTAAAGCTGTTTGTGAACTAGCTACTAGACTAAATGCTCCTATTCATAATATAAAAACTCAAATGAAAAAAACAGTCGATGTATATAATGTTTTCAAGCAAGAATTCAAACAGAGAAAGCAAGAAGTGCTAAAATTAATTTTGCTAAATTCAAAAACCGAGATTGTGAAAATCATAGAATTAGAAACAGGCTCAATTAGCGAAATGAATGTAGCTCCTGCACAAATATTAAAAGAAGTAATTAAAGAAGAAGTAGATAAGTTTATATTAGTACATAATCATCCAAGTGGAGATGCTACACCGAGTGAAGCAGATATAAAAATTACAAAAAAGATAGATGAATGTTCTAAATTATTTGATGTAAATTTTTTAGACCACATTGTTATAGGACAAGATAGTTTCACAAGCATAAGAGCTATTTTAAACGAAGAAAAGAACAAATCAAATGAAGAGAAAAACAAAGCTTTGGCAAAAGAGCATTTTATTCAAACGAAGACTATCTCAAAATCTACAAAAATATAAAAGATAACCAACAGAAAGGATATGCAAATAATGAATCTTAATTTATTAAACTTTAATTCAAAAGATATAGGTATGGACTTAGGAACTGCAAATATTTTAATTGCTTTAAAGGGCAAAGGAATAGTATTAAGAGAGCCATCAGTTGTTGCTTTAGATAAAGTAACAGGTGAAATTGTAGCCACAGGTAAAGAAGCTAGAGAAATGCTTGGCAGAACGCCTGAAAACATTAAAGCCGTAAAGCCAATGCAAGATGGAGTTATAGCAGATTTTACAGCAACAGGTTTAATGCTAAAAAATATGCTCAGAAAGGTCTGCCAAAAATACAATGCAGGTAAACCAAGAGTTGTAGTTGGAGTTCCATCTGGCATTACGGAAGTAGAAAGAAGAGCTATAGAAGAGGCTTTTTTGCAAGCTAATGCAAAAGAAGTATATTTAATTCAAGAGCCTATGGCCGCAGCAATTGGAGCAGGAATAAATGTAAAAGAGCCAATGGGTCATATGATAGTAGACATAGGTGGCGGAACTACAGAGGTTGCAGTTATTTCACTTGGCGGAATAGTTGCAAGTAACTCTATAAGAGTTGCAGGAAATGAAATAGATGAAAGTATTGTTGAATATTTAAAAAATTATAAAGGAATAGCCATAGGTCAAACAGCAGCTGAAGGGTTAAAAATAGAGCTTGGCTGTGCACTTCCTTTGGTATCTGAAATTACAAAAGAAATTAGAGGTAGGGACTTAGATACAGGGCTTCCAAAAAATGTCACAGTATCTTCAAAAGATATAGAATTGGCAATGAGAAAGCCAATAAATGAAATAGTAGAGGCTATAATAAGCACATTATCAGTTACTCCACCAGAACTTGCCTCAGACATAATTGTAAATGGTATTTATTTAGCAGGTGGAGGAGCACAAATAAGAAACCTAGACAACTTAATTGCTCAAAAGACAGGAGTACAAACATTTGTAGCAGATACTCCTCTTGAATGTGTTGCAATAGGTGCAGGTAAAGTTTTAGAAAACATAGATAGCTTAAAAAGTGTGTTAATGAATTCAGGCAAAAAAATGTAATTAAAGTTTCAGCACTTTTTCAAAAATTCAAAAGAGATGCTTTGAAATGAAAAATAGATTTTCTAAAATGCGAAAGTTATGCTCTAAAATGAGAAAATATAAAGTTATAGGAGCTTTGAAAAACCTAAATAAAACAGTAAGGAATGATTATTTAATGAAAAGTAAAGCTGGTCTAGTTGGAATTATTATAACATTAGTAGTCTTAATAGCAGTTGTAATAGCTTCAAATGTTAGCACAGGTAATTTGTCTTTCATAGAAAGTGTAGCTGGAACAATATTTGTTCCAATACAAAATGGAATAGTATTTTTAAAAAATAAAATAACAGGTAATGAACAAGAAAATAGTGATATTGCAAGTTTAAGACAAGAAAATCAAAGCTTAAAAGACGAAAACAGTAAACTTCAAGAGCAAGTAAGAGAACTTGAAATACTTAAATCAGAAAATAACACATTAAAAGAATATGTTAATTTAAAAGACCAATATTCAGAATATACCACAGTGCCAGCTTATGTTATAGAAAGAAGTATTAGCAATTATGAAAAAATAGTTGTAATAAATGCAGGTACAGATGATGGTGTTCAGGCAAATATGCCAGTTATTTCAGAATCAGGCTTAGTAGGCTATGTAATTTCTGCAACAAATAGTACAGCAAAAGTTCAAACCATAATAGATACTGCAAGTAATGTAAGTGCCAACATATCAAATGTACAAGATAGTGTCATTTTAAAAGGCACACTTAATAATACAGAAACAGTAAGAGCAACCTACATACCAGCAGATAGTACCATACTTCAGGGCGACCAAGTAGTTACATCAGGACTTGGAGGCATCTATCCAAAAGGAATTTTAATAGGTACTGTAAAAAGTGTAGTAAATACAAAAAATGAAGCAGACAGATATGCAGAAATTGAAGTCGCTACAGACTTTTCAAGACTAGAGACAGTCCTTGTCATAACACAAAACTAGTGTAAGACTATACATCAATTTTAAAAAGCCATTTATTGTAGATTAGAAAACTAAAATGAGAATTCTTAATAAATGTAGTTTAAAGGAGAAAGGTTTGAGAAAATTTAAAGTAATTCTAATTTTACTATTAGCATTTTTCATAATATATTTTTTACAATTAAATTTTTTCTCTTGGTTTAATATAGGAGGAATAATGCCAAATTTAATAGTTGTTTTTGTGCTATTTATAGGCTTGTTTATAGGGAACAAAACAGGAGCTATATTTGGCATAATATTTGGCATAGTTATAGACCTAAATCTAGGCAAAACTGTAGGTGTAACATCGGTATTGCTAGCAATTATAGGCTTACTTGGAGAATATTTGGACAAAAACTTTTCAAAAGATAGTAGAGTAACAATTATTGTTATGTCAGCAATAAGTACTTTAGTATACGAAGTATGTACTTATGCTATAAGTATATTTCAAGCTGGCGTAACACCAGAAATACTTACATTTACACTTACTTTGCTCGTAGAAATTTTATTTAACACAATGCTTATAATAATAATCTACCCATTAATGAAAAAATTGGGATACTACTTAGAAGAACAATACAAAGGTAAAAAGATTTTAACAAGATATTTTTAATTGAAAAGAGATTGGAGGAATAGTGGAAAGTAGAAAGGAAAACAAGTTAAGATACAATATTGCCATAGCCATTGTATACATAATTGGAATAATACTTTTACTTCAACTTTTTAATTTGCAAATAGTACATGGACAAGAATACAGAGAAGAGTCAAATACAAGGCTTACAAGAGAAACAACAATAAAAGCAGCAAGAGGAAATATTTTAGACAGCAGTGGTGAAAAACTTGTATCCACAAAATTGGTATATAATGTGGAAATCTACAAGACAAAAGTAGATAATCAGACTTTAAATAATGCACTTTTATTATTGGCACAAACATTGGAGCAAAATGGAGATACATATGTAGATAATTTTCCTATTACTGTAGAACCATATGCATTTAAAAATGAAGAAACAGCCCAAAGCTTCAAAGAACAAAATAAATTAGACTCAAGCTATGATGCAGAGGCTTGTTTTAACTATTTTAAAGAAAAATATGAAGTAAACACAGATAATGTGCAAGACGCTAGAAGAATAATAACTTTAAGATATGAAATAGAAAAAGACGGATATAGTAATACAAAATCAGTAGAACTTGCATCAAATATAAGTAATAGCAGTTTAGCAAAACTAAACGAAATGGGCTCAAGTTTTCCAGGAATAAGTACAACTTCTGAACCTACTTTATCTTATCCATATGGATTGCTTGCATCACACATTTTAGGCTATGTTGGACCAATTAGTGAAGATGAGCTTAAGGCAAATCCTGACGACTATGATCAAAATGATATAACAGGAAAAACTGGAATAGAGCAAGTTCTAGAAAAATATTTAAAAGGAACAGATGGCGTAAAACAAATAGATATGTCAGTTGATGGTGTTGTTACAGATGAATATATTGCAGAAGAGGCAGTAGCAGGAGCAGATGCAATGCTTACAATAGATGCAGACTTGCAAAAAATAACAGAAGACGCTTTGCAAAAAAATATTCAAATGATGCAAAATGGTGAGCTAAAAGATGCTGAAATGGCTAAAGAAGGTGCTGCAGTTGTATTAAATGTAAAAACAGGTGAAATTTTAGCAATGGCAAGCTATCCAAATTATGACCCTTCTTTATTTATAGATGGTATAAGCACTGAAAATTGGAATAATTACTTAAATGCAGAAGATCACCCACTTATGAACAAGGCAATAAGCTCAATATCTCCACCAGGCTCAACATTTAAAATGGTTACAGCTATAGCTGGCCTAGAGAGTGGAGCAATAGACGTAAATACAAAAATAAACGACACAGGAGTTTATAGATTTTATAAAGATTATCAACCAAGATGTTGGAAAAGTGGAGGACATGGTTGGCTTAATGTTACTAAAGCAATAGAGGTTTCTTGTAACTATTTCTTTTATGAAACAGGTAGAAGAACTGGTATAGATAGATTAGTTCAAGTAGCATCTGCATTTGGACTTGGCCAAAAAACAGGCGTTGAGTTACCAGGAGAAGAAGCGGGAGTTTTAGCTTCAAGAGACACAATGAATCCATGGGTAGATGGTTATACAGTACAAGCAGCAATAGGCCAATTAAACAATTCATTTACACCTCTTCAAATGGCAAAATATGTTGCAATGGTAGCAAATGGTGGACATAACCTAGATGTTACAATTATTAAATCAGTAACAAATTCAGATGGAACAGAAATTCCAAAAGAAGAAATAGAAAGCTATGTAAATGAAAAACTTGGAATAAGCGGAAATAGTGGCTCAGACTTAAGCATAAGTGATGAAAACTTACAAGCAGTAAAAGAAGGTATGAGAGGTGTTACTAGTGATGGCTCAGGAACAGCTTACCGTTATTTTGCAGATTTTAATATAGAAGTTGGTGGTAAAACCGGTTCAGCAACAACAGACACAAACGGAAATGCCAACGCATGGTTCGTAGGCTTTGCACCATATGATGACCCAGAAATTGCAGTAGCTGTATATATAAAAGACGGTCAACACGGAGCTTCTACAGCAGTAACTGCTAGAGATATTTTAGCACAATATTTTGGAATGAATTCAGCAACTGTTACAGAAGATATGACAGCAAGCTCTGATATGCAAACGGTTAGATAAGTTGTTACAATTTAAGCAAATGCTCCAGAATATATATTGAAACTTTATGGTTGTATAATAAACAAATAAATGTTATAATACCTTTGAAATTTACAAAAGACAAAAGGAGGTTTGGAAAATCAAATTATTAGGAGTAAATAAGAGATGTCTAGATGCATAAATATTTATTTTAAAAGAGATAGTATTGTACTTAAAATAAAAGATGACGCAACAACCAATGAAATTTTAAGTGAATTAAGAGATAAATTACCTGACTTAAAGGAATTTTATAAAGATGAAAAAACACCAATACTAGTTACAGGAAAAATCTTAAAAAGATTTGAAATTGACAGTATTCAAAAAATTATACAAAGTGTTATAAAAGTTAGAGTAGACTTTGATAGTCCAAGAACATTAGGACTTCATGGAATAAAAAGAACTTTTAAAAAAGATATAAAAATATCTGAAACTAAATTTTATAAAGGATCTATTAGGTCAGGCCAAAAACTTGAATTTGAAGGTAGTATAGTTATAATTGGCGATGTAAATGATGGCGCAGAGGTAATTGCAGAAGACAATATAGCAGTAGTTGGAAACCTTAGGGGAATGGCACATGCAGGGGCAAAAGGCAACGAAGAAGCAATAATCGCAGCATCAATTATAGAATCACCACAAATAAGAATAGCTAGTAAAATACTTGAAAGAGAAAGAAGAGATATAGAAAGAGAGAGCTATTCATATGCGTACATAAATGATGAAGGATTAATAGAAATGGAGTAAATTTTTTCAGTTGGGGACGGTCCTAAATCGAAAAAAATTGTTGTCAATTGGGACGGTTCTATTTGACACTATTTTGTGTCAAATAGAACCGTCCCAATTGACAACCAAAAAATTAATTTATCAATAATAATATTAACGCGATGTAAAGGAACTTATCCTTTACATCTTCTTTATATAATATAAATAGTATAAGTAAAATTATAAGGTCATCCGTATGCAATTTAAAACCAAAAATGTCTATGACTCCGTCATCGTCTACTGGAAATAAATTCAAGGTTTATCACCACCAAATAAATCAAAAGCTTGTGTCATTTTTCCCATTTTGATAAGTTTTATATATTCATCAACTTTTTCCTTTTTTTCATTACGCAAATAAGGCTTTAGAGACAATAAAAGTTTTGACATATCATCATCGTTATTAAAAGATTTCATTTTTGACATTATGTTTTGGAGCTTCATCATTGTTTCTATATCTATACCGGAAGAGTTTGAATTTTCAGTGGCATTATTTTCTTGATTATTTTGAGTATTATTATTTATTCTTGAATTTACATTATAATTATTATTTCCACGCGAATAAGTAGAAGAGTATTTATTGTAATCTTGCTTCATATTAGATTTTGAACTTGTATTATTTATGTTATTTGAGTTCCTCATATTATTATGATTATTGTAACTATTTTGCATATTATTAGAATTATTAAAACTATTATTTTGCATATTATTAGAACTATTAAAGCCATTATTTTGCATATTATTAGAATTATTAGAGCCATTATTTTGCATATTTGCCACTAAATTTTTTAGTTCATCTGGAATCTGATTATTGTTAATCATCTCTTGTGCTTTTTTTATCATATTAGCCATATCATTATCATTCATAGTTAAGCCTCCCACATATAAATATTACAACCAAAATCTCTTACGCAAACTTAATTTGTAACTATAATATTATATGCAATAGCTTGAAATTTGTTACAATTTTGTAAAGAAAATTTAATAAAAAAGCCAGAAAAAGAGCTTCCGTATGCGGAAAAAATATATCAAACTAAAAATTAAAAAATGAGTTATTGATATTAGTTGAAATAAAGGTTAATATATGAAAGAACTACATTAATATAAATTAATAAAAAAATATGCTAAAAACCTTGAAAAATAGCAAAAAAAAAGGTATAATTAAGTTATGTTAATTTTAAAATTAGGAGGGTTACTATGCAAAAGATCTTGAGCAAAGCTATAGCTATTATGCTGGTTGCAATTTTAGTAAGCTTTAATTGTATTACAACTGGCGTATATGCAGCAAATATCATTGAACAAAACAATGAAACATCAGAAGAAAACATTACTTTTGATGTAAAACTAGGAAGTGAAAATTCTCATGAAGGATACGAGTATACAGCAGATATAGATTCTACTGATACAAACTTGTATCTTAATATTGATGTGAAAAATACAGGATATTTAAAAAACATATCAATAAACTTAGAGAACAGTAACTATAAATTTGATTATTCAAAAGTAAAGAATGATCAAATTAAAAACATAACTGATTATACTGTAGAATTAAATCAAATAAATACAGGAAAAACAGTAGAACTTGCAATTCCAATTATTCCAACAGAGAGTGATAAAATTGCAGTAGATGAACTTGGAAAAGATAGTACAGTTAAATTTACAGCTACATATATAAATGAAAACAATAAAGAAAAATCTATAGAAAAAAATATGACAGTTCATCTTAACTGGACAACCGCTGAAGAAAATTTGGTTGGAGAATTAAGCCAAGATGTAATTAGATATTTAAATTATGATGGCAAAACAATGCTTAGCTTTTTATTAAGCGATGGCTTAAAAGATTCTAAATTACCAATAAGTTCAAAACAAATACAAGTAAAAGTGCCTACAATAAATGATTTAAAGCCTGAAGAAGTAATAGTAACTGCAATAGATACAATGTCTACAAATGGCGAGGCAGATGGTGTTAACTTCACTGCAGACAATTATACATACGATAACCAAACAGGTATGCTTACAATAAATGTTTCAAACACAGCAGATGAAAATGGAATGGTTGCATGGGGCAAAGATGTTCAAGATAGATTTGTTATAACGTACATATATGGAACAAATACTAATGAAGAGGCAATAAATGTTCACACAGAAACAACAACAAATACTACATTATTAAATGGCAATGTTGTTACAGCAAATATGGCAGAACAAGATTACAGTATAGACTCAAAAATAGGAGATATTGCCACAGTAGAAGTAGTACCTCAAGAATCAAGTATAAATAAAGGATATATGTATTCAAACAAAGATAAACAAGATGGTCAAATCGAAACAGAGTTTAGCGAAAAATATAGATTAAATATAGGATTAGCAGAAGCACTTAATGAAGTTACTGTTAAAGAAAATGGAGACTTCTTAGGTGAAACAAATGCAAGTAACTATATTTATGACAAAAAGGTAAGTGCTTCAGCAGACGAACTTACAAAAGTTCTTGGAGAAGACGGAAAAATAGATGTTGTAAAATCAGACGGAACAGTTATAGGAACATTAAATAAAGACAATACTGAACTTGAAATAAATGATTCAAACATATCTTTTGTAGCAAGCAAACCACAAACAGAAGGCGAAATAAACTTAAATATTGCAAAAGCTATAAAAGGAAACTTAGATTATTCTAAAGCTCAAATAGCCAGCTTCAAAACATTATCTACTAGAGTACAAATAAATGGAGAAACTGTTGGAGAAATAGCTTTAGAAGAGCCAACATCAAAAGTAAATGTAAAATTAAGCAATACAAACTTATCAACAGTAGTTACTAATGAAAATGTAGTGATGAACATAGAACTAGAAAGAGATGATGTATCAGACAACTTATTTGCAAATCCACAGCTTAATATTACATTCCCAGAAGAAGTAACAAATATTGAAGCAAAAGATGCTACATTATTATATGAAGATGAATTAACAAGTGAAGCATTAAATGTAAATGGAAGAACAATAAGTTTAAAACTAAATGGTACACAAACAAAATATAGCACACAATCAACTTCAAAAGGAACAGTTATAAGATTAGTATTAAACTTAACTTTAAATAATTTAGCACCAAGTAAACAAACAAATATATTATTATCATATACAAATGATAATGATACTTTAATAGCAAATGCATCAAATGCTGGAATATCAACATTATCAGAAAATGCAAATACAGTAGAAGTTCCAGTAAATGTAGTAGCACCAACAGGATTTGTTACAACACAAAGCATAACAGGATACAATGGTAACGAGAGCGTAACTGCCCAAGAAGGAGAAAAACTTGGAAACTTACCAGTATTATCAGATGCAAAAACAGCAACAATATCTGGAACAATAGTAAATAACTTAGGTTCAGATGCAGAAGGATTAAAAGTACTTGGAAGAATTCCTTTCAAAGGAAACAAACAAGTTGATGGAAGCCAAGACTTAGGTTCAACATTTGATACTACATTATCTAGTGCATTATCTGTTCAAAACCTAGATGCAACAGTTTATTATTCAGCAAATGGAAATGCTACAACAAACTTAGATGACACAAATAATGGATGGAGTACAGAGTATAGTGCAAATGCTAAATCATATATGATAGTGGCAAATAATACAGTTGCAAATACAGCAACATTTAACTTTAGCTACAATATAAATATACCTTCAAATATAGATTATGCAAATACAGCAAAAGCAAGTTATGGTGTATACTACAACAATAATGCGGAAGAAGGAGCTACACAAAATGTAGTATTAGCAAGCCCAGTAGGAATTAAAACTGCAGAAAAAGCAGAATTAAGTGTAAATATTACAGCACAAAATAAATTTACAGGTGAAACTATACCTGCTAATGGAAGCATAAAAGAAGGAGATTATATAACTTATAATATTGCAGTAACTAATACAAGTAATGAAGTGGCAGAAAATGCAAAAGCATCAATAGAATTCCCACAAGGATTTGCAAGATTAGTAGTAAAAGATTTAGAAATACCAGATTGGCCATTACAATATAGTAAAGAATACACTTCTCCATATGATGTAGATTTAGGAACAATAAATGCTGGAGAAACAAAGAATATTTCATTAGATTTAGTTGCAGGTAATATTGTAACTGAAGATGAATTAGAAAGAACTTTAAGAGCTACAGTTACAGCAGATAGAATGGATGGAGAATCAGTTGGAGTATTTACAACAAACTTAGAAAAAGGATATGTAAGTGGAATCTTAACAGTAACATATGAAAATCAAAATGTAGATTCTAATGCAAATTTAGAGTATACAATAAAAATTGAAAATGTAAATGATGAAGCAAAATCAAATGTTGTTGCAAAACTAAAATTACCAGAAGGACTAGAATATGTATCATCAGGAACAGCTAGTGGAGAATATGAAGGAAACTATAATCAATCATCTAGAGAATTAACATTTAATATTGGTACATTAGAAGCAAATTCTAACATATACATAACAATAAATGCTAAAGTAACAGAATCTGCAAATGGTACACTACAAACAAGAGCTAGCCTAACATGTGATGGAATGAATACACCATTTTATACAAATACAGTAAATGTATATTATGGAACACCAAAAGTAGAAGCAACATTATCAAGCAATATTGCTCAGGGAAACTTACTAGATACAGATACTATAGAATATTACATAGATGTAAAAAATACAGGAAATATACCTGTAAGAGTAAATATATCTAACACAACACCGGCAGAATTACTTAATAGCTCATATTCTATAGAAGTTTCAAATGGAGAAAGAACAGAAAGAGATAACTTTACATCAAATTATGTTTCAGAAATGGTAAGCTTAGAAGTTGGTGGAAGTGCAAGATTAACAATAAAAGCAAAACCAGTAGCTATAGGAAACGGAACAACTAAAGAAGTAACAGTAACACCAAAAGTAGAAGTACTTAAACAATATACTGATGAAGTATTACAAGAAGTATCAGTAAATAGTTTAACACATACAATTCAAGGAACAGGTGGTTCAAACTCTACTGGAGTACCAGGTTCTTATAGAATAGCAGGTACAGCTTGGTTAGATAGCAATAAAGATGGTAAAAAAGGCACAGATGAACCAAGACTATCTAATATAGAGTTAGTTTTATATGATACACAAGGTTATGTAGCAAAAGATTCAAATGGAAATGAAGCAAGAGTTACTACAAATGAAGATGGTCAATATTCATTTGAAAACCTAAATTCAGGTGATTATCAAATTGTTGCTCATATAGATACATTTAATTATCTTGTTACAACTTATCATGCGGAGGGAGCATTAGAATCTGAAAATTCAGACTTTGTAGACGCAACGATAGATGGAACGCCTATTGCTGCAACAGATATATTAAATTTATCAACTTATAACTTATATAATCTAGATTTAGGTTTACAAGAAAGAGAACAATTTGACTTGAAATTAGACAAAGTAGTATCTAAAGTTACTGTAACAAATACAAAGTTGGATCCTAAAACAACAGAGTATAATTCAAACTTTGCAATGGTGAGCTTATATAATACTTATGTAGAGTATTCAACAGTTCTTATTGAATACAATATAACAATTACAAACGAAGGAAAAGTAGCAGGATATGCAGAAGAAATTGTAGACTATTTACCAACAGGAATGGCATTTAGCTCAGACTTAAATACAAATTGGTATGTGGGTTCAGATGGTAACCTTTATACAACATCTTTGGCAAATACTTTAATTGAGCCGGGAGAAAGCAAAACAGTAACATTAACACTTACAAGAAGGATGACAGGAGAGAACACAGGAACAGTAGTTAATACTGCAGAAATTACAAAAGATTATAACGAATATGGATTAGAAGATGGAGATTCAACACCTGGAAATAAACAAGATGGCGAAGATGATATATCTACTGCAACAACACTTCTTGCAATGAGTACAGGTAGAGAAGTAGCATCATTTATTGGAATTACTCTTGGAGTAATAGCAATAATTGGACTAGCAGTATTCGTAATCAAAAAATATATAATTAAGAGAATATAGGAGGTGAGAAAATG
>CALXZV010000019.1 GCA_944393335.1 uncultured Clostridia bacterium
TTATACTCCTCAACTTCTCTATCTCTTTCAACTTTTAGTGCTTTTGCTTTAGAGTCATATTCTTTTTGTAATTCTTCCTTCTTAAGATCATATTCTTTTTCTAACTCAGCAATATTATTTTTAAGCTCCTCTTCTTTTGCCTTCTTTTCATTTTCCAGTTTTGACATATAATCTTTTCCAGCATTAACAACAACTGTTAAATTGCTCAATTCTTTTTCAATTCCATACAAATTCTTTAGTTTTTCCTCTTCTTCTTTTATTGCTGTTTCTAATTTTTCAAATTTTTTATTCAATTCATCTGAAAAAATTTTTTGCTCAACATTTTGTCTTGTTTCTTCTATTGCTTCTTCTGCTTTTTTCTTCTTTTCTTCCTTTTCTGGCTCATATTTAGTTTTTGCGACTTCTTTTTCTCTTTCAAGTGCCTCATTTAATGCTTCTAAAATTTCTGCTTTTGTGTTTTTTAATGTGATCTCTTCTTTTTTCATTTTTACAATTCCTTCCTTAATTTTTAGCTACTTATGTATTTGCACAGAAGAATTATAGCTTAAACATTTTATATCACGAATTTTGGCTTAAGGCAATAGGCTATATCAAATCTTTCAAAACTTTTATACTAATAATTTCAACTTTTCTTTTTAATTATGCAAAATTTATTTTAATTTTCTTGCCAATCAACTCTTTTCCATAGTATAATGTTTTTGGTGATGATATGAGTAATAATAAAAAAAGAAAAAAGTCAAATGAAGATTTATCTTTTTCTGAAGCGGTCAAAATAATGAAAAAAGATTTCAAAAAAATGGTAGATGATATGGGAGATGATGAATTTATAATTCTTGTCTCAATTATAATGCACTATGTTAAAACTCACGATATTTTTGATGATGACTATGAAGATATTTTTGATTTCGAAGATGATGACTATGAAGAATTTTCCGACGAAGATTTTGGTGATGAAGTCTATGAAGACATTTTCGACGAAGATTTTGAAAATGATGAATATGAAGATATTTTCGATGAAGACGAAATGGAAACTAACACAAAAAAGTCACATCATAATAGAAACCGTAATAACAACATTTGTAAATTTCCTTTTAATGATGAAGATTTGCCTTTTTAGGATTTACATTTGAATATCATTTAATCAATTTAAACATTTTATCTTACAATGTAAACAAATTTTAGTATTATATTTATACCGCAACAACACCCCCAGCAAGCACTACACTTACTGAGGTTGTTTTTAATTATTTATTAGTGGCTAAAATCTATTTATGAATAAACTTTTTAGCAAACCACTATTTACTCTCTTTTAACTGCTTTTTAAATATAGTTCTAAATATCAACCTTACTAATGGTCCTGCATAGAATATTTGCCAACACATAGCCATTGGGAAGTTTAGCACTGATGTTTGTAGCCATTTTGCCACTAAATTTTCTATTCCATTGTAGTTGAAGAATATTGTTGCAAAAAAGCTCATTAGTGGGCACATAAAACATACTATTAACGCTGATAACGTAATTGTTATAAATATTGGTTGAACTTTTTTTACATCTAATAATTTAAATGTTATTTTTCTAGCTAGTCTTTCTACCAATACAAATTCTAGTATAAATGCTATTACTCCCATAAGTGGTAGCTCTCCTAGAGCCATTAGAAATACTTGATTATTCATCTCTCCTAGGCTAATTGATATGTTATAGCAAACCATAGCATATACCATTACTATAACCATTATTATTGTAAATACTACATTTTGAAATTTTGTTTTTGGCATGTTTAATTCCTCCTTTATTTTTTTGCACAGAAAAAACAACACATAAAAATATGTGTTGTTCGTTAATCATTTTTTCAAAATGTACGTTTCCAATTTATAGCCATATAATTATATTTATTTTTTCAACTTTATAATTATGCCATAATTTTTTTATTTGTGTAATAACCTTTTTTGAAATTTTATTCAACTTCTTTTTTCCACAAGAAATGTTTATTGCAATATGAATATAAAGTTGCTCCTGGAATGTAGTGAAATTTTGCTTCTGCTACTTCTCCTGGTTTAAAGTATTTCGTACATTCTTGCTCATCTGATACCATGCTAATCCATTCTATATAATGGTCTTCATCCATCACATGATTTACTTTTACAAGTATTTTGTCACCTTCAACTGTATATTCTGGAATATGTTTTTCAGCTGCTGCATCTGCTGTATTTGGCATAACACGATTCATTTGCTCTCCGCAGCATCTTATTCCACATTCGTCGCTGTGGCAATCTTGTATAACTTTTACCATTGCTCCACAGCTTTTGCATTTTCTTAAAACTAATTCTCTGCTCATATATTACTTATCCTCCTATTCTTATTTATATTTGCATTGTACCATTTTTATTTTTGATTGTAAATATTTTTCCTCAACATATATTAACATTGTCTTTGATTTTCCATTTTTTTATGATAAAATATTATAAATTCAGGAGGTGATTTATGCCTATTTTATACATAATAACTGGTCCTGCAGGCGTTGGTAAAAGTACGATTTCTAAAGAATTAGCTAAGTCAAGTAACAAATCTGTTTTAATTGAAGGAGACGATATCTATCATCAAGTCATAAGCGGATATATTCCTGCATGGAAAGAAGGAAATCATTTGCAAACATTTTGGAAAGTTTGCTTAAATATTATCAAAATTTATTTAGGTGACGGATATGATGTGATTTTTAATTACATTGTTACACCTAAAAATATTGATTTTATTAAAGATAATATCCAAAATTATATTATAAAGTTTGTCGTTTTATTAACAGATGAAGCTACCTTATTATCAAGAGATAAGGAAAGACCTGACGATTGTCAAATGAAAGAGCGCTGTATTGCTTTGTTAAATAGTTTCAAAAGTAAAAATTATAATGCTAAAAATATATTAGATACAACTAATTTATCTGTTAGCGAAACCGTAAAAGTTATAAAAAGTGATGGTAGGTTTATTTTATTCTGCTAAAAATAGAACCTCCATTATTTTATTATATCTTTCTTTTAGTTTCTCTTTTGTACGAGGACTTAGTTTATTATAGTCACGTTCTAATTTTCTTTTTACATATTCTGCTCCATCTGAAATAGATAAATTCATTTCCTTATATACTAGAGAAAATAATGATGGTATGCAGTCAAAATGTGCTATTACATCTGCATCAGCGACACATTGTTCTTCTATAGTTTTTCTTTGAGATTTTCTGCTACTTCTATGATTTAATATGCATTTTTTGACTTTTTCTATCCTATCTTTTGGATAGTTTAACTTTGTTAATAATTCTTCAGCAATTTCTGCACCATAAATATGATGCTCTTCTCTATCTCCATATTCAGAAGGCATTGCAATATCGTGTAATAAAGCACCTAATTCCACTATTTCTACGTCTGCCCCATAGTCTTTTGCAAGTTTCACAGCATCATCTACTACATATTTAATATGTTCATTCCAAAAGTCATAACCGTCTTTTTGCTTTGATTTTTCACATCTTCTTAACACTTCTTGTTTTATTTTTTCTGTAACATCACTCAATTTATCCATCTCCTTTTTTGCAATTTATTTTCACATAAGCATATCATATATTTTATGTTTATACTACACATTTTTTATAATTTTTTCATAAATACTACCCATTTTTTCCTTTTTTATGCTAAAATATAAACGGAGGATGAGAATTAATTATGCAAAACATTGAACAAAAAAGATATGAAGAAATTGGAAACTGGGACTTTTCAGATATTAAATATACAGTAGAACAAGAAAGCTCTTGGGATTTTTATAAGGAAATTGAAAAATACTCTAATTCACATTCACTAATACTAGATTTAGGTACAGGCGGTGGAGAAAAAGCTTTATCTCTAATGCCTAATACTGGAATGATTATTGGGACTGACTTTTCGCCTAAAATGATTGATACAGCCAATAAAAATAAAAAGAATTACCCTAACAAGTCTATTAAATTTGTTACTATGGATAATCTTAATATGAAGTTTCCTGACAACTTATTTGATATTATCTCTGCCCGCCATACTATTATTGACGCTAAACAAATATATAATTGCTTAGCTCCAAATGGTGTGCTTATTTTAGAAGGTGTAGACAAATACGATTGCTGGGAATTAAAAAAACTCTTTAAAAGAGGTCAAGCTTATAAAGATGAATTTTCAATTAGTCAAAAAGATTTTGATGATATTAAAAATGCGGGTTTTTCTGAAATAAATATGCAAGAAATTATACAATATGAATATTACCAAACTGCGGATGATTTACTTGCATTACTTCTAAAGACACCTATTTTAGATGACTTTTCTGAATTAAGCCCTTCAAATAATGTTCATAAAAATCAAATTGAAGAAGAGTTATTTACCAAATATGTAAATGAGCACACTACTGAAAAAGGTATAGAGTTAAGAAGAGTTTTATATGGTATTATTGCGAAAAAATAACTTTTTATGTTAAAATGTTTTTGTAAAAACTTTTCTATAAATTGGGAATGTAAGGAAATAAATATAATTGAATAAAATTCAAATTATAAGGAGGTCATATGTCAATTTCTGTTCAAAATTCTTCCATAGAAGTTAGCAATCTCACTTTAGAAGAATGTAAAAACAAAGTTAAAAAAATTTCAATCATAGGTGGCTCAGGAAGTGGAAAAAGTACTTTGTCAGATATACTGTCTAAGGAGCTGGATATTCCCGCTATTCATTTAGATGCTATCAATTACAAACCTAACTGGGTTCAAATCGATAAAGATGAGAGAGACGAAAAAATTTTAGAAAAAGCTAATGATGAAAAATGGATTATTGATGGAAATTACAACAAAACTTTGCAAGATAGGCTAGAAAAGGCCGATTTAATTATTTGGCTAGATTATTCAACTTTCGCTCAACTAAAGGGCATTACTAAAAGGATATTTAAAAATTTTAATAAAGATAATCCAGACATTCCTGGATGTAAAGAACGCTTAGATTTTACGTTTGTTAAATATGTTTGGAGCTATAATAAAAAGAAGCGTCCAAAAGTTTTGGAAATGATAAAAAGTATTCCTAGTAATAAAGTATTAATTTTCAGAAAGCAAGATGATTTAAATAAATGGCTAAAAGATTTTACACATAATGATAAAATATTAGATAGTATAAAATAAAAAGGAGGTTTTTATGTTAGTAAAAAAAGCTGGAACTATTTTAGTTAATTGGGATACTAAAAAAATTGCTTTAGTATATCGTGATAAGCTTCAAGATACATCTTTTCCTAAAGGACATGTAGAAGGTGGTGAAACTTTTGAAGAATGTGCTGTTCGTGAAACTGAAGAAGAAACTTTAAGAGCTAATCACTTATTGATTACTGAACCCATCTATACATTAAAATATTATAACCCGTCTGCTAAAGAAGATATTATATGCAAAATGTACCTTGCAGCAGATGATGGTCCAACATCTAAAAAGATTAATGAAAATGATGTTGAAAATTTGGAGTGGACAGATTTTGATGACATAGAAAATTTGTTGTCTTATGATAATTTGAAACAAGAATGGAATAAAGTTAAAGTTGGAATTAAGTCATTACTAGATAATGGTGGTAAATTGTCTGCTTCTATTTTAACAGATTTAGGAATTTGTCCTACATGCTATGATAAGGAAAATAAAATTTGTTAAATTACCTGCTTTATATGATTTATTATATGCCTCTCTCCCATTTTATACACTTCAATTACATCTACTCTAATGCATTCATTTTCTATCCTATTAGAGTAGATGTAATATTTTATTGTTTTTATTAAATGCTTTTGTTTTGTATTGTCTACCGCTTCTATTGGTCTGCCGAAAGCATCGTTTGTTCTTGTTTTAACTTCTATAAATACCCATTCTTTATTTTGTTTTGCTATGATGTCTATTTCTCCTTGTCTTGCATAAAAGTTTCTATCTACAATTTCATATCCATTTGTCTTTAAATATTTTACTGCAATGTCCTCGCCTTCTTTTCCTATCTCTTTTTTAAAATAAATAATATATCACCTTCCTTAATTTTTCCAATACTTCTTATCCAAATTTCTATACTGTATTGCTTCTGCTACATGCTTTAGCTCTATATTTTGTTTATCATCCAAGTCTGCTATAGTTCTAGCCACTTTTAATATTCTATTGTATGCTCTTGCGCTAAATCCTAATTTGTTGAATGCATCTTCTAGAAGTTTTGATGTTTTACTATCTATTTTGCAGTATTCATTTATTAATTTTTGGGTTAATTCTGAATTTGAGTAAATTCCATATTCTTTATATCGTTTCTGCTGCAATTTTCTTGCTTTGTTTACACGCTCTCTAATTTCGTGAGATGACTCTGCTGGCCTAGTATCTTCTAAATTTCTATATTTTACTTGATTTACTTCCACTTGTATATCTATTCTATCTAAAAGTGGTCCACTTATTTTGTTTATATATCTTGTTATTGCATCTGGCAAACATGTGCATTCTTTTTCTTTTGAGCCATAATATCCGCATGGACATGGGTTCATTGATGCAACTAGCATAAAGTTGCATGGATATGTTAAACTTGCATTTACTCTACTTATTGTGATTTTTTTGTCTTCTAATGGTCCTCTTAAAACTTCTAATGTCTTTTTATTGAATTCGGGAAGCTCGTCTAAAAATAGCACTCCATAATGTGCTAAACTTATTTCTCCTGGCTTTGGTATTTGACCTCCTCCTACAAGTGAAGTTACAGATATTGTGTGATGAGGAGCTCTAAATGGTCTATTTGTTATTATTGGTTTGTCTTGTGACAAAGTTTCTGCTATACTATGAATTTTTGTTATTTCTAATGCTTCATTAAATGTTAAATCTGGCAAAATTGTGGGTATTCTTTTTGCCATCATTGTTTTGCCACATCCCGGACTTCCAATAAGGAGCAGGCCGTGTCCTCCGAGCTGCGGCTACTTCTATTGCTCTTTTTACATTTTCTTGCCCTTTTACTTCTGAAAAATCTACATTATATATTTGCTCATTATTCCACAATTCTTCTACATTTGTTTTTGTACTTTCTACTTTTATTTCTCCATTTAAAAAGTCTACTAATTGATCTAATGTGCTTACACCAATTACTTCTAATTCTTTTACTATTGCCGCTTCTTTTGCGTTTTCTTTTGGCAAAATTATTCTTTTTATGCCCATCTTTTTTGCCTCTATGCACATTGGGAGTATTCCCTTGGCTTTATTTATTTTTCCATCCAGTGATAGTTCTCCTACAAATACAGTGTGTTCTAAATTTTGGCTTACTATTTCTCCAAAGTTTGCAAGTATTCCTATGGCTATTGGCAAGTCAAAAAGTGAACCCTCTTTTCTTGTATTTGCTGGTGCTAAGTTTACTATTATTTTTTTGCTTTGAAATTCAAATCCTGAATTTTTTATTGCTGTTCTTACTCTTTCTTTGGCTTCTTTTACACTAGTATCTGGAAGCCCTACTATAGTCCATTCAGGCATTCCTGGCGATACGTCTACTTGTACTTCTATTAGATAACCATCTAGCCCATGAAGTGACATTGTTTTTATTATTGATAACATTTTTATTCCTTTCTCATACCAAAATATTTTTACTTAAAATCTTGCATTATTTTTGCAATTTTATTAATGAAATCTTAATGAGTAACATTTTCTTAAGCATTAATTTTTATATTATGATTATTTAACTTTAAACCACCACGTAGCCACCATATACATTTTTTATTAATCCCTCTATTTCCATAAGCATTAATCTTTCATTTACACTTGCTGCAGATAGATTGGTAAGTCTACAAATTTCGTCAACACTAACTGGAATTTTGCTCATATATTTATATATTTCAAGAAATTCATCACTCATTTTTGCAGACTCCCTTTGCTTTGGAAAATATTCCAAAATATCTTGTATATTGCTCACCAAATGAGCACCAATTTTTATAAATTCATTTGGCACATACGCTGTTTTTCTAGTTATATCATTCGGTATGCAAAAAATCTCCTTTTTTTGCTCCATTGCAAGCCTTGCAGTTATTCCGCTACCACTCCTGTATCTTCCCTCTACAACTAACACTCCCATAGATATTCCACTTATTATTCTATTTCTAGCCGGAAAATACTGTGGCTTATATGTTTCGTCTGGTTTATATTCTGTTATTACACATCCTCCTTCATCTAAAATATCTTGATATAGTTTTAAGTTATGCTCGGGATAAATGTGTTTTAATCCACAACCAAGTACGGCAATGGTCTTGCCTTTTCCACTTTTTGCTCCCATATGTGCATAACTATCTATGCCATCTGCCAAACCACTAACTATACAAATTCCTTCATTTGACAATTCTTTTGCAAAATTTTGGGCTACATTTATACCATAATCAGTTGGATCTCTTGTTCCAACAATTGCAAGTGAATTTTTGTTTAATAAGTCGGTATTCCCTTCTGCAAATAACTTTTGTGGCGGATTTTTTACTTTTTTAAGATTTGATGGGTAACTACTTTCACCTATTTTTATAATTTTCATACTTTAAATTCCTTATATAATTTATTTGATTTCTTTTGTGAATTTTAAAGTCGATATTAAATAATGTTGAAAATAATCTTTTGAATTAATGAACATATTATATTTTATTTTCCATAAATTGTAAATAGTTTTTTACAAATTTTTACAAAAAGTTTTCGACAAAATTCGACATTTTATACTATTTGTTCAGTTCTATTTAATTTTGGGCTCTTTTATTATATAATTTCTTAATGCAATACGGTCTTTATTGAATAGGAATTCTATTCAATAAATGACAAATATAGGAGCATAACCATAAAATTAGTTTGAAAGAAATCTTTTTTATAACTATGTGCCTTGGAAAGGGATGATTTATATGAAGAAAAGAACTAAAGTTTTACTTAGTATTTTAATTATTTTTATTATTTTACTTTTGACTGCAATACCAATGACAATAACAGTTGTGGCATACAATATGAATTTTGGAATGAGAGTTTCTGTTTCCGCAAATTCGTTTTCAGAAGACGATTTTGATATGCTTAGAGAAGAAGTTTCTTTTCCATCTAACAAAGGTCAAATTTTAAGAGGATATATTTATAGAAAAGATGATACATACACCCCAAAGGCCTTGATTGTATTTTCACACGGTTACACAAATACACATAATGATTACTTAAATCAAATTTATTATTTTGTAGAAAATGGCTACATTGCTTTAGCTTATGACAATACTGGCTGTGGCATGAGTGATGTGGATGATATGATTGGACTTGCTCAATCTCCTTTAGATTTAAGTGCGGCTCTTACTTTTGTGGAAAATACCGACGAACTTGATGATTACAAAGTATTTCTTTATGGTCACAGTTGGGGCGGATATGCTGTCACTGCTGTATTAAATTATGGACATAAAGTTGATGGTGTAGTTTCTCGTTCAGGTTTTAACAATTCAAGGGATATGCTTATTGAATATGGCAAAAGATTATATGGTAATTGGCTTGGTTTGCTATCTCCATATGCATATGTTTATGAAAAAATTAAGTTTGGAGATGCTGTAGATAAAAATGGTATTAAAGGTATAAATTCCGCACCAAATACACCTATTTTGCTATTACACAGTGAAGATGATGGAACAATAAGCTTAAGTAATAGTTTGTTAGCACATAAAGATGAAATGATAAATCCAGATAAAATTCAAACTATTTTGTATAAAGATAAAACACATGATGTTGTTAAAACTCATGAAGCAATTGAATATTCAAAAACACTTGATGAAAATACCGTTTACACTAAGGATGTGGTTGAAAAATCTCATGAATTAGATGAAGATGTAATGAAAAGCATTTTAGATTTTTATGATAGCTTGGTTTAAAAATACCCCAATTATTAGCTATAAAAAGTTAATAATTTGGTATTTTTTTATTTTTGATTCATATAATTTTATTAACTTATTTTGATGTAAACTTATTCAGTTATAAATATATTTTTAGAAAGGTGCTTGCCATGCCAATTTCATTTATTAATAAAAATAAATCTTCAAACTCTTTCAATAAAAGTCATAATTCATATTATATAAATAAAAAATCAATTTCTTCTAGTATGCAAAAATTTCTTAAACAAATTTCTTTAATTAGTGTTTTTGTATTACTTGCAGTATTTTTTTACTCATCAAGAACAAAGCATCCTGTGGAGATAATTCCAGTTATGGCTGTGCCTGTTTCAAATAAAGTAATTATTCTTGACGCTGGGCACGGAACACCTGATGAAGGTGCAGAAAGCAGTAGTGGAACATTAGAGGCACCTATTAATTTACAAATTACTTTAAAAATTCAAAAACTTTTAGAAAGTAGTGGTGCTACTGTTATTTTAACAAGGTCAGATGAAAATTCTATTTATGAAATTGACGCTAAAACTATTGCTCAGAAAAAAGTTTCAGATATACATAACAGAGTTAAAATTGGTAATAACTCTTCTGCAGATGTTTTTGTGTCAATTCATCTAAACAAAATACCTGAAAGTCAATACTCTGGCTGGCAAACTTTTTATAAAAGTGGTGATGAGAATTCAAAAAAACTAGCTACATGCATCCAAAATAATTTGAATGAAACCATAGCTAGTAATAATGATAGAATTCCTCATACCTTAAGTAATGTATATATTATGAAAAATGTTGAAATTCCTATAACTATTGTTGAGTGTGGCTTTTTGTCTAATGCTGAAGATGAGGCAAGGCTTAAAACTGATGAGTATCAAGAAAGCCTTGCTTGGGGAATTTACAATGGGATAATGGGGTATTTTGAGTAAAAAAGTCACTCTTTTAAGTTCATTTCTACATTTTTTGAACTTTAAGAGTGACTTTATATTAATTATTGTTCTGCTCCTTCAATCTTTTCTTCGCTATCTTTCCTATCCTTTTCCCTATTTTTTTCATTTACATAGTCATCTATGATTACCTTGATCAATGTAAATACTGGTGCTGCTAAGAACATTCCAAGTACACCAAAGTATGCTCCACCAACGGTTACAGCAAACATTATAAGTAATGGGCTAACTTTAAGTGATGAGCTTGTTATTCTTGGATTTATAAGATTTGCATCAAGTTGCTGTAATATTATTACAACAATAGCCATTATTAGTGCTTGTTGCCATCCACCTGTAAGAATGGTTATAATTATTGCAAGTGCAACTCCAAAAAAAGCTCCAAAGTATGGAATTAAATTTGCAAATCCTATTAATGTTCCAAGTAAAACTGAATATTTTACACCTAACAAACTCATTGCAATACTTGTTATAACTGCAACAACAATTCCGTCTAACATTTGGCTAGATAAATATCTAAAGAAAATATTATTTCCTTGACCAAAATATTTATTAAATCTTCTGTATCCTTTTTCTGTAAGCATAGCTTTTGCCAATCTATTTAAAAATCTAACAATTCTAGTTCTTTGCGCTAAAATATATACTGAACAAATTATTGCAATAAATATGTTTATTATGCCCCTTAAAAGCCCCATTGCCGATGATAAATATGTTTTAATTCTGTCAATTGTAAACAGTGATTCAAAGTCTATATTTTGTATCCAATCAACAACTGGCTTTAGGATATTATCTTGTATAAATGGTGCAATCGTTAGGTTTGAACTATCTGAAACTACAGCATTATAATAATTTTGCACATTGCTAATTAAGTCTGATATACTGCTTGCAATTATTGGTATAATTACATTCATAAACCACACAATTAAAGCAAAAACTAAAATATATACTATTGTTATGCTCGTTCCTCTAGCGTGTTTTTTTAAGAATTTGTTTTTTCTTTTTTTCAAAAAATCTTCTAACTTTTTGCAAGGCATATACAGTATGTATGCAATTAAAATACCCTCAATAAATGGTGCGAGTACACTAAAGAAATTACCTATCCAGTCACTTATTCCTGTAAAATTATCCAATAATTTATATATTATTATTAAAACAACTCCTATTGATACCCAATAAAACCATTTTTTTGTTCCCATTACTTTATCTTTTTTCATGATAGAGTTCCTTTCTGTTTAATCTTATTACTATAAATTAGCTTTAAATTCCAGTCTACCTTTAATCAATTTTAAGTATTTGCTTATTAAAGTTTTTATTCATTTTACATATTCAAGTCCAATTCTACAGGGCAATGATCGCTACCCATTACATCTGACAATATTTTTGCATCTTCTATTTTATCTTTTATTGAGTCTGACACTATAAAATAATCTATACGCCACCCTGCATTATTTTCTCTTGCATGGAACATATATGACCACCAAGAATATGCACCTGTTTTGTCTGGATATTTGTATCTAAAAGTATCTATAAAGCCTGAATTAAGTAATTCTGTCATTTTTGAACGTTCTTCATCTGTAAAACCTGCATTATGATGATTTGATGAAGGATTTTTTAAGTCTATTTCATTATGTGCTACATTTAAGTCACCACAATAAACTACAGGTTTTGTTTTGTTCAATTCTTTTAAATAATTACGTATTTCATCTTCCCAAACCATTCTATAATCTAATCTTTCAAGCTCTCTTTTTGAATTTGGAGTATAGCAATTTACCAAATAAAATTTTTCAAATTCTAATGTTATAACTCTTCCTTCTTTGTCATGTTCTTCTTTTCCTATACCATATGTAACATTTATAGGTTTTATTTTTGAAATTACAACAGTTCCTGAATAGCCCTTTTTTTCCGCACTATTCCAATAAACATATCTATCTTTAAACATCTCATTTATGTCGATGTTTATTTGATCTTGTTGCATTTTAGTTTCTTGCAAGCAAATAATATCTGCATTTATTTCATTATAAAAATCTTTAAATCCTTTATTAATAACTGCTCTTAGTCCATTTACGTTCCACGAAATTAATTTCATTTTTGTTTCCTCTCTTTGCTTTAAAGTTAAAAAGTTCAATAGCACAAGCTCTAACCTTATACTATTGAACTTTTAAATTTTAATACCATCCTTTTCTACATGATTGATTCCATGCATTTGTTGGGTTACCATATCTTGATTTAATATAGCTTAATCCCCATTCAATTTGTGTTTTGTAGTTTGTACGGTAGTCTGTTCCATAGGTAGCCATTTTAGATGCAGGTAATGCTTGTGGTATACCATAAGCTCCTGAACTTGAGTTGCTTGCATATGGGTTCCATCTACTTTCTTTGTTCCATAATTTAACTAAAGCTTGGAAGTCTGCATCGCTCCAACCATAATCAAAACATCTTTTTTCTGCATATGCTTGGTATTCTGCAACTGAGCCTGAAACAACTCCACCTCTTGATGTGACTTGTTTTGTTCTAACTTCGACTATTTTATCTACTGGTTCTTTAATTATTTCTGATGATATTTCTGTTTTTTCTATTTCAGCACCATTTTGGTATCTAATTCTATATGTTACTCTTTTTAAACCATTTTCACCTTTTTGTACTACTCTATTTTGTGTTGTAGAGCTTCCATTAGATACGTCTTTTGTAACTGTTTCATAAGGTATTTCTACTTCTTCAGTAACTACCTTTTCAACAATTTGTGTATAGCTTGCTAATATTTCTTCTGCAGACATATAGTCTTCATCAGAATTAGTTTTTGTACTTCCTTTAGTTATAGTAATTGTTTTGTTGTCTGAAAGTTCTTCATCAATATTGGGTGTAACACTTTCGCCATCTAAAACAACTATGTGATTTTCTGCTAAAATATCTGAAACTTTTGTTGATGTTGTCATAACATCCATTTCATATCCACTTGAAAGTAGTATTTTAACAGATGTAAGCTTTTGATTTGTAGCCATAACACTCATTGTTCCAGCTAAAATCAAAAATATTAAAGCCATTATAAATATCTTTTTGAGTGATATAGTTGCTCTCTCTTGCTTATTTTGTTTACTTATTCGTTTCCTCATAAAACCTCCTTTAAGTAACACAATTCATATTATAACATTTTTTCTCTAAATTGTCAAATTTACCTTGTTCCCGTAGAGTTT
>CALXZV010000020.1 GCA_944393335.1 uncultured Clostridia bacterium
TTAACTGAGGCAGGTTATGTTGGCGAAGATGTTGAAAACATTCTACTTAAATTAATTCAAGCAGCAGATTACAATATAGAAAAAGCTGAAAAAGGAATTATATACATTGATGAAATAGATAAGATTTCAAGAAAATCTGAAAATCCATCTATTACAAGAGATGTTAGTGGTGAAGGTGTCCAACAAGCTCTTCTAAAAATAATAGAAGGAACAGTTGCATCAGTTCCACCTCAAGGAGGAAGAAAACATCCACATCAAGAATTCTTACAAATCAATACATCAAACATATTGTTCATATGTGGAGGAGCTTTTGAAGGATTAGACAAAATAATAGGTGACAGAATAGGCAAAAAAGCTATAGGATTTGGAACAAAGATACAAAGTGCAAAGGAAGTGGATAAATACAAAATTTATGAAGAATTGTTACCACAAGATTTGCTTAAATTCGGCTTAATTCCTGAATTTGTAGGTAGATTGCCTATAATAGCAACACTACGCGAATTAGATAGAAATGCACTTATAGATATTATGACAAAGCCAAAAAATGCATTAGTAAAACAATACAAAAAACTACTTCAAATAGATGGCGTTGACTTAGAGTTTACGGGGGAAGCATTAGAAGCAATCGTTGATAAAGCAATTGAAAGAAAAACAGGTGCAAGAGGCTTACGTTCTATTATGGAAGAAACTATGAGAGACGTAATGTATGATATACCTTCTAATCCTAAAATAGTTAAATGCACTATTACAAAGGAAACTGTTGAAGGAACAGCAAAGCCAGAGGTTGTTATTGACGAAAATAGAGTAGAAAAACCTAAAAAGGTTAGAAGACAAAAAACTGAGGCAAAAGAGACAGCGTAGTGATTGAAAAAATAATTAAAGCAATTCATTACAAATATTTAAAAGAAATATTTAGCATAAAAAATATAAATAATACAAAATGAAGCCGGGGAGCAGGTGCTCCCCGGCTTTTGTGTTACTTGGCAGAATTTTCTTTTTCCTTCTTGCTTTTATCCTCAGATTTTTTCTTGTCTTTATCTTTCGGCTTCGGAAGCAAATCTTTCAAAATCTGTTTGATAAAATGAGAAAGAGAAAAGCAAATCTGGCCAATCTCAATAAGAGTAGATTGTTGAGAAGATTCGAAAGTCATCTCAACATTTGTAAGATTTTTGCCATTGAAGGTATACTTCACTTCCTTCAAATGAGAGGTTTTCTTGCTTGCAATTTTGTCGTCATTAGATTGAAACTTACGACGGCATTTGTTCAAAGTTTCAACATTGTAGTATGAAATTTTGAAGTCCTGAGTGTACTTTGCAAATTCTTGGCACAAAAGCCAATAATAATGCAAGTCCGAATCGGTAATTGAACGGCCAAGTTTTGACATTGTAATGCCTTGGTCGGCATTTTCAGCCAATTCTTTAAGCGTCATATTCTTGTCCCGGACGTCACCAGAAAAATTGGCTATAACTTTAACCTGATTATTAACTTCTTTGCTCACAATATGCTAACCTCCAATCTTTAACACGTGTGATACAACTTAACGAGTAATTATAATTATACTACTATTGCTCTAGATTGTCAATTATAATCAAAAAGAAATTGTAATAATTTGGAAATAAAATATGCTTTTGTGTGACACTTCCAAAAAGCAGTTTGTAAAAGTTAAATATATTTAGTGTTACATCCAAAAAGCAGTTTACTATAATCAAAAACTTAATAAAATTTCAATTGAAACATAAGAAAAAACTTGTTATAATAGAACAAGTAAAAATAGATTTTATAAAGAAAATTCAACAAAGTTTAAAAAGATAAAAAGGGGAAAATATGAACACAATTTTATTAGTAGAAGACAGTGATGCAATAATAATGGGACTAAAATATTCGTTAGAGCAAGAAGGATTTAGAGTAATAACAGCCAAAACAATAACAGAAGCAGAAAAAAGCATAATAAATCAAGAAAGAGGATTTGAAATAAACAAAGCCAAAGAAACGAAAAATAAGGATATCTCAAAAATTGACCTAATATTATTAGATATAACACTTCCAGATGGAAATGGTTTTGACTTTTTTAAGGAATTAAAGAAAAAAGAAGATGTACCAGTCATATTTTTAACAGCACGAGATGAAGAAATAGATATAGTTAAAGGCTTAGACCTAGGTGCAGAAGATTATATAGTAAAGCCATTTAGAGTTAAAGAATTAATTTCAAGAATAAAAGTGGCACTCAGAAGATACAACAAGCTTTTGTCATCAACAATTGAGTGCAATGGAATAATTTTAGATACAGAAAATATGGAAGTAAAAAAAGAAGGCAAATCTATAGAACTTACAAGTTTAGAATTCAAAATACTTCTAATGCTATTTACCAATAAAAACAAATTAGTTACAAGAGAAGCAATATTAAATAAAATATGGGACTTGGCAGGAAATTTTGTAAATGACAATACATTAACAGTATACATAAAAAGAATAAGAGAAAAACTTGGAGACACAGATGGTAAAATAATAAAAACAATTAGAGGAGTAGGATACAAAGTAGATGGGAAATAATTAATAAGTGACACCACACAAAAACATTATAAAGGAGTAAATTTAAGGCAGATGAAAAAAACTAAGTTTATTGTACTAACATTAGTACTTCTAATAATAGCAGTCGTAGTAAATGGTATAATATTAAACAATTCATATAATTTGCAAATACAAGAATATAACGAGCAGGTATATGCTCTTATAGGTACAATTAGAGAAAATTACCCAGAAGTATCAGACGAGGAGATAATAAGAATTTTAAATAATTCTGAGGCTGAAAGTTCAACATATAATACTGAAACATCAAATAGTAATAACAACTTAAATGAAAATGTAAATTCAAAGGCAGAAATCGGTAAAGAATTAGTTCAAAAATATGGAATAACCGAAAACGAACCTGCAATTTTGAACTTAGAAAAATTGCAAAATAACACAATTATATATTCTGGGATAGTAATAGGGGCTTTAGTACTAGCAATAATAGCAATATGGCTAGTAAGTAGAATAATTCAAAAAAGAAAAATAGATGGAATAACAAAATATATAAGAGAAATAAACAACAAAAATTATGAACTAAAAATAAAAGAAAATGCAGAAGATGAGCTGTCAAATTTAAGAAATGAATTATACAAAATAACATTAATGCTAAAAGAAGAAGCAGAAAACTCTAAAAAAGATAAGAAATTTTTAGCAAAGAGTCTGTCAGATATTTCTCATCAAATAAAAACACCTTTAACATCTATTTCAATAATGCTTGATGAACTAAAAGACAATCAAAATATGGATGAAGAAACAAGGCGAAGATTTATTTTTGAGATAAGTAGACAAGCCGAGCAAATAAGCTTTTTAACAATTGCACTTTTAAAACTTTCAAAATTGGATAGTGGAACAGTAGAATTTGAAAAAAGCAAATATAGGTTAGATGTGTTAGTGCAAAATGCAATAAAAAACTTAGAAATACCACTAGAAATAAAAAATATACAAGTGGAAACTAATTTTGACGAAGTAAGCGAGGTTAATAAAGAAAAAAATCTAAATAATAATTCAGCTAAAAACAATAAATTAAATAAAGCAAGTCTAGAAGTTATTGGTGATTATAGGTGGACGCTAGAAGCGGTCACAAACATAATAAAAAATTGCATTGAACATACACAAGAAAGTAAAAAAATACATATACAAATAAGAGTGACTAATGTTTATACAGAACTAATAATAGAAGATGAGGGAGAAGGCATAGACGAAAAAGATTTAAAGCATATTTTTGAAAGATTTTATAAAGGAAAAAATTCTTCAGAAAACAGCTTCGGAATAGGCTTATCACTTTCAAAAACTATATTAGAAAAACAAAATGCTAGCATATCTTGTTCATCAGTTTTACATAAAGGAACTACTTTTAAAATATATTTTTATGAAAGATAAAAAATTCAGCAATCAAATATATTATTTGGAGGAATAAATATGGCAACATTTTATTTAATTAGACATGGCAAACCAGATTATTCATATGGAGATACTCATGGATTCATAGGGCAAGGACATGATTTAGCACCATTAAAAGAAGATAGGATAGAAGAGGTTATAAAAACATCAAAAGATAAAAGATTAAAAAAAGCACAAATTATTGTTTCTTCACCATATACAAGAGCATTACAAACAGCTAGTATAATATCTAAGGAGACAGGATTGGATATTGTTATTGAGCCAGATATAAGAGAATGGCAACCTGATCTTACATATCAATACAAAAATAATGAAGAAATGCAGAAATATTATAATGATTACATAAAAAATGATGGAGTATATCCAGTTGGCGAAAAAAGAAAGTGGGAAACAAAAGAGCAATTAAGAAATAGAGTCATGTCTGTTATTAATAAATATAAAGAAAATTATGATACAGTAATTGTCGTTGCACACAAAATGGCTTTTCAATCTATTTGTGATTGTGGAGATATGAAACCAGCAGAGATTTTTGAAGTTATTTTTTAAATAAAATATATAAAGATGTTGATAATGTCAGCATCTTTTTTGTGTGTAAATAGATACAATATTAAAGCCTTTATTAAAATGTTTGTGCAATTTGCAACCTATAATAAATTTTATTTATGTCATTTTAAAGTCACTTTAAGTCACTATAATATAATTAGTAAAAACAAAAAACTTTTATTGAAAAATTCTATTAATAGAACAAATTTTAAAGTTTACTTTGATAAAAAATAAATTAAAGGAAGGAGCCGTTAAAATGGAAATTTTAAGAGCTGAGAATTTAACAAAGAAGTATGGAAAAGGAGAAAGTGAAGTTATTGCAGTAGATAATGTAAGCTTTTCAGTAGAAAAAGGAGAATTTCTTGCAATAGTAGGAAGTTCTGGAAGCGGGAAATCAACACTTTTACATTTATTAGGTGGAGTTGATAGACCTACATCAGGAAAAGTTTATGTTGATGGAAAAGATATTTATTCATTAAATGATGATAATTTAGCAATATTTAGAAGAAGGCAAGTAGGAATAATTTATCAATTTTATAATTTAATACCAATATTAAATGTTGAAGAAAATATAACACTACCTTGCGATTTAGATGGAAACAAAGTTGATGAAAATAGACTAAATGAATTGCTAAAAAGCTTAGGATTAGAAAATAGAAGAAAACATTTGCCAAATGAGCTTTCAGGAGGACAACAGCAAAGAGTTTCAATAGGTAGAGCTTTAATTAACAATCCTGCAATAATTTTGGCAGATGAGCCAACAGGAAACTTAGATTCAAAATCTAGTGAGGAAATAGTAGAACTTTTAAAAATGACAAATAAAAAATACAAACAAACTATAATTATGATTACTCACAACTTAGAAATAGCAAATCAGGCGGATAGGGTACTAACAATTGAAGATGGAAGGATAATAAGCTAGCCAAAAGCACAATTTTTTTTCAGGCGGATAGTTATCTAAAAAATTAGAAAAGGAGAAAATTATGAAAATCTTAAACAAACTAACCATAAAAAGTCTTAAACTTAACAAAAAACGAACGCTAGTTACCATAATAGGCATAATGCTCTCAACAGCGCTAATTACAGTAGTTGCAGGTATGATAACAAGCGGAATAGCTACATTAAAAGAATATAATAAAAAAACAAGTGGAGATTATCAGGTAGAATTTAAAGATGTTCAAACACAAGATTTGTCATATATAGAAGAAAATAGAAATATAGAAAATTACTTTTTAACATCAAATATAGGTTATGCAAATTTAGAAGGATCAGCCAACGAAGATAAACCTTATGTAAACATAATAGGAATAGACAGCTCTGCACAAGCAAAACTTCCAATAACAATAGATGAAGGCAGATTGCCAACAAACAGCAGTGAATTATTAATTAGCAAAAGTATTATTACAAATGGAGAAGTAAATTTACAAGTAGGAGATAAAATAACATTTGACGTATCAAAAAGACTTCTAGAAGATAAAGAA
The DNA here is from genome assembly GCA_944393335.1 of uncultured Clostridia bacterium. GTDB lineage: Bacteria > Bacillota > Clostridia > TANB77 > CAG-508 > CAG-793. The sequence continues at coordinate 5,994 of CALXZV010000020.1, forward strand.
CTTACTCAAGATGACATTTTAACTCCAGATGAACACTTAGAAAGTATGTATGGCAAGGAATATACTATTGTTGGAATAATGGAAAGACTAAATTTTGATTTAGAACCATATTCTGCACCAGGATATACAGTATTTACATATTTAGATGTGAATAATTTAGGTAGTAAAGCAAATATATTTGCAAACTTTACAAAAGAAGGTGCAAAAAATTATCAAGAAGTGTTATGCAATATTTTAGGCTTAGATGCAAATTATGAAAAAGAGCATAACTATATTGACATAATGGAACTTAGTACAGGAAAGACAAAAGATGAAATAGGAAGCAAGTATAACATAGCAATAAACACAGATGTATTGCAATTTGAGGGAGTGGGCATAAATAGTTCATATATAAGAATGCTGTATTTAATAGGAATAATTGTTGTGGCAATAATAATAATTTCAAGTGTATTTGTTATAAGAAACAGTTTTGCCATATCAATAACAGAAAGAACAAGACAATATGGAATGCTTTCATCAATAGGTGCAACCAAAAAACAAATAAGAAAGAATGTGCTATTTGAAGGCTTTATACTTGGAATAATAGGAATTCCACTTGGAATTTTACTTGGAGTTGGAGTTAACTTTATTTTATCAATTATATTAAATAATTTAATTGGAAAAATTATAGACAACGTAACATTTATTTACTCTTTGCCTGTAGTTGCGATAATATTTTCAATAATTTTAGCAGGTGTTACAATATATTTTTCATGTAGATCATCTGCAAGAAGAGCTGCAAAAGTATCGCCAATAGATGCCATTCGCAGTAATGCGGACATAAAAATAAGTGGCAAAAAAGTAAAATCTCCAAAGATAATAAAAAAATTATTTGGCGTAGGTGGAGATATAGCATACAAAAATTTAAAAAGAAACAAGAAAAAATATCGCACAACAGTAATTTCTTTGGTAGTAAGCATAGCAATATTTATATCCATAACATCACTTGTACAATATGGCTTTAATATATCAAATCAAGCATTTACAGATTATAAATACAATTTAATGGTGTCAATATCAAGTGCAGAAGATAAAAATGAAGCATTTAATACCTACAAAAAAATAGCAAACGATGAAATAGTAAATTCATATTCTGTAACTAGATTTTTATTTGGAACCATGGATATGAAAGATGTAAAATTTTCTAATGAGGGAAAAAAATATTATAATAGTATGGATGCAATGGTAGATGGGGCAACTTATCAACTTATAATAGTATCTGTAGGTGATGAAGAATATCAAAGATATATAAAAGATTTAGGGTTAAACTATGATGATGCAAAAGATAAAATAATTTTGGTAGATGATTTTGAAAGATATGTTTACAATGAAGATGGAAGCTACAAAAAATATGTAGGTGACATGTTTGATTATAAAAATGGAGACGAAATAACATTTAGTCTGTCAGGGGATAGTATGAAAGTTGCAAGTGGTGTTACAACTCAAATAATTGCAAGTACAACCCAAAAGCCTATGGGATTTGAGGCTTCGTCATATAATCGGCTTTGCAGTAGTAAGTGATGAGTTTATGAACAAATATGATTGGAGATTTGGCTCACTATATTTGAATGTAAATGATGCAACAGAATTTGAAAAAGATCTAAATAAAGATTATAAAGAAGTAGGCGTATATAACGTACAAACAGAAGCAGAAAGACAAAATGCCTTAATACTTATAATAGCCATATTCCTATATGGTTTCATAATAGTAATTTCATTAATTGGCGTAACAAACATATTCAACACAATAACAAGCAATATGAATTTAAGAAGCAAAGAATTTGCAAACCTAAAATCAATTGGAATGACTAAAAAAGAATTCAATAGAATGATTAGACTAGAAAGCATATTCTATGGACTAAAATCAATCATAATAGGTGTTCCACTTGGCCTACTTGGTTCATACCTACTATACTTAGCTTTGGGTGAAGGTATTGTAATGCCATACACATTCCCAATAATGCCAACAGTTGTAGCTGTAATAGTAGTATTCTTGTTAATTGGCGGAATAATGAAGTATTCGCTAAACAAAATAAATAAGCAAAATATAATTGAAACAATTAGGAAGGATAATATTTAACTTTTTCAGTTTGGGACGGTCCTAAATCGAAAAAATAAATTGTGTTAAACGGGACGGTTGTCAAATGGGACGGTTCTAAATGACACGTTTTTGTGTCATTTAGAACCGTCCCATTTGATGACAACTATATTGACAGATTTTTTCGATTTAGGATCGTCCCCAACTGAAAAAAATTTTCCAAAATGTAGATTTTGTAGGATTGATATGCTATAATGAAAATATAGTTCAATCAGGGACGGACCTTAAATGAAAATTTTCGATTTAGGACCGTCCCCAACTGAAAAAAAGGAGGAGAATATTATGGACAAAAATTATTATGTCACAACACCAATTTACTATCCAAGTGGCAAATTCCACATTGGTACAGCTTATGTAACAACTTTAGCAGATATGTTAAAGAGGCTTAAAAAAATGCAAGGATATGACTGCCTAATGCTAACTGGTGTAGATGAGCATGGACAAAAAATAGAGGATAAGGCAAAAGATGAAAATATGTCTCCTCAAGAGTATGTAGATGTTCAAGCAGACGCAGCAAAAAAACTATGGAAAACTATGAAAATAGACTATGATATATTCATGAGAACAACTGATGAATACCACTGCAAAGCCGTTCAAGAAATATTTGAAAGATTTCTAAAACAAGGAGATATTTACAAAGGTGAATATGAAGGCTGGTATTGTAAGCCTTGTGAATCATATTTTACAGAAACACAATTAGTTGATGGCAAATGCCCAGACTGTGGCAGAGAAGTTACAAAAATGAAAGAAGAAGCATACTTCTTCAACATGAAAAAATATGCAGACAGGCTTTTAGAATATTACAATACACATCCAGATTTTATAAAACCAGAGTATAGAAAAACAGAAATGATTAATAACTTTATAAAACCAGGGCTAGAAGATTTGTGTGTTACAAGAACATCTTTTGACTGGGGTATAAAAGTTAAAAGTGATCCAAAGCACGTTATATATGTATGGCTTGATGCTTTAACAAATTATATTACAGCACTTGGATATTTATCAGATGATGATAGCAAGTTTAAAAAATATTGGCCAGCAGATGTTCATTTAGTTGGAAAAGATATTGCAAGATTTCACTTAATTTATTGGCCTATATTTTTAATGGCACTAGATTTGCCACTTCCAAAAACAATATTTGTTCACAACTGGTTTGTTATGAAAGATGGTAAAATGAGCAAATCAAAAGGAAATGTTATTTACCCAGACCAACTTATAGAAAGATATGGCTTGGATGCTACAAAATATTTCTTAATAAGAGAATTACCAACATCACAAGATGGATTATTCTCGCCAGAAGAATTTGTTGAAAGATACAATTTTGATTTATGTAATGACTTAAGTAATTTATTAAATAGAACAATTTCAATGGTTAACAAATATTTTGATGGCAAAGTTCCAGAATATAAGGGACTTCAAAACGAAGTAGATGAAGATTTGGAAAAGGCTTCAAAGGATGCAATTACAAATTTTGAAAATGAAATAAATAACTTTGAATTTGCAAATAGTTTGAAAGCAATTTGGAGCTATATTTCTAGAACAAACAAATATATAGATGAAACTTCACCTTGGGTTTTAGCAAAAGATGAAGAAAGCAAAGAAAAATTAAAATCTTGCATTTACCACTTGGTTGCTAATTTAAGAGAAATTGCAATTTTAATTAGACCACTAATGGAAGATACATCAGACAATATGTTAAGACAACTTGGAATGAGCAATAATGTTACATGGGATTCTTTAAAAGAATATAAAGACATAAAGAATACCAAGGTAATAGAAAAAGGCGAGCCAATATTTATGAGATTAAATGCAGAGGAAGAAGTTGAAGCAATAAAAGATATGATGAAAAAATAAAATATTTTATTAGCTGATTTAATAATTTATATTAAACTTAATTAGCAAAAAGGCACCTCAATTGAGAAGTGCCTTTTTGCAATTGTGAGAAGAAGGAGAAACATTTTATGTTATCTCGAACTTAATTGATGTGAGCAGTTTTAACAATCTGCTACAAAGGTGTTAGGGAGAAGGAAAGCTGTTGGTGGGAAGACATAATCCAACCAAAACCGAATACGGTCATTCAAAGATTTACTCATGTTTTTCTCGTTTGGTTTGTAGAAGGGCAACTACCCTTCGAGAAAAAATAACTTAACTAAATACTATACTTAAGATTTTGCTATGTCAAGAGTTTTTTCGACAAAATTCGACAAAGTGTGTGTCAAATAATAGAACCATTTAATTTGATACATTTGAAAAAATTTGCATAAATTTTTATCGTTTGCACATAATAGCAATATAAGGAAAATTTTACTGAATTTTTTTAATTTGTAACTTGCATAAATAAATGCAAAAAATAAAATTACAAACATTATGAGAAAGGAAGATTGAAAATGAAAGCGACAGGTGTTGTTAGAAGAATAGACGATTTGGGAAGAATAGTTATTCCAAAAGAAATAAGAAGAACATTGAGAATTAAAGAGGGCGATCCATTAGAAATATTTACAGAAAAGGATGGAGACATAATATTAAAAAAATATTCTCCAATAGGAGAACTTTCAAATTTTGCAACAGAATATGTTGAAAGCCTAAGTAAAATTACAGGACATATTGCCATAATAACTGACAGAGATACTGTTATAGCTGTATCTGGTACAACAAAAAAAGATTTGCTGGAACAAAAAATTAGTCCAGATTTAGAAAAAATATTTAATACAAGACAAAGATTTGTTGGGGATGGCTCAAATTCTGTTTTTATTACCGAAAAAGGTAATAAAGATAAAGAAATAAAACCACAAGTGATTTGTCCAATTATTTCAGACGGTGATGTTATAGGAAGCGTTGTTTTAATTAGTAAAGATGATAATACAAAAATGGAAAAAACAGAGGAAGAAGTTGCATCAGTCGCTGCTACATTTTTAGGTAGTCAAATGGAAATTTAAGTGTGTGTTGTCAAACGGGACGGTTCTAATTGTTGTCAAATGGGACGGTTCTAATTGACAACTTTTTGTGTCAATTAGAACCGTCCCATTTGACAGCATCCTATTGCCTTGAATAAAAAAATATAGTACAATCTTTATATAAAGATTGTCTTTTTTTGAAAGGGGAAAATGAAATGGCTAGAAGAAAGAAAGTAAATAAACTTAAAGTTTTTTTAGGGATAGTAATTATTATAGCTTTAATAGCAATATCTTTAGGTATTTACGCTTTAGTAAATAATCCAAATGCAATAACTGCACTATGGAATAAAAACAACGTAAATGACGTAAACCAAGCTCAAAATGAAGTAGAAGAAGAACCTGTTCCAGAAGACACAGTTATTAATATTGTAGGTATTGGAGACGCGTTATGCCACAGTCAAAACTTTCAAGATGCATACGATTCATCTACAGGTACATACGACTTTTCACCAATGTTTAAAAATGTAACAAAATATTTTGATGATGCAACTGTTGCAGTTGGAAACTTAGAAACAACTTTAGCAGGAGCTGACAGAGGATATTCAGGTTATCCAACATTTAATTCACCAGATGAACTTGCACTAGACCTAAAAGAAATGGGAATAGATATTTTAACAACTGCAAATAATCACTGCCTAGATAAAGGTTACAGTGGCTTAGAAAGAACTTTAAATGTTTTAGATAATTATGGTATAGCACATACAGGAACTTCAAGAAGCAAAGAAGAACAAGACACTATTTTAATGAAAGATTTAAATGGCATTAAAACAGCATTTTTATGTTTTACATATGGCACTAATGGAATTCCAATTCCAACAGGAAAAGAATATTCTGTAAACCTAATCGATAAAGATTTTATAAAAGAACAATTGGATAAAGCTAAAGATGAGGGAGCAGAACTTATTGTTGTAAGTATGCACTGGGGTGCAGAGTATAGATTAAAACCAACTGCAGAGCAAGAAGATTTGGCAGAATTTTTAATAAAAAATGGTGCAGACGTTATACTTGGAAATCATTCTCATGTACCAGAACCTATGGAAATGAAAACAGTAACATTAGATGACGGCACTACAAGAGAAGGATTTGTTATTTATTCAATGGGAAACTTTTTCTCGGCTCAAACAGATAACTATACAAGAGATACATTAATATTAAATGTGCAAGTTAGAAAAAATGGCGAGACTGGAAAAATAACTATCGACAAAGCTACTTACACACCAGTATATGTTTATGATAATGGAAGGTCAGCAAAAGATAGATATGAACTTTTAGATATAGAACAAATAATAAAAGATTATGAAGCTGGTAATTCAAATTATTCTCAATCAATGTATAATTTAATGAAATCTGAGTTAAATAAAATAGAAGAAATAGTTGGCCCAGAAATAGATAACACTACTGTCGAATCTTGTCGAAAAATGTCGAACGATTGTTATGACAAAATTAGAAAAATTGCTTGACAATAAATGGAAATATGATATACTGTTAACATAAGCGTTGCAAATTGCAAACGAATAATTTTGCTTTAATAAAACTAAAAAATTAAGCTTTACTATCAAATTTATTAAAGCAAAAAAATTAAAACTAAGAAAGGAGCAAACTTATGTTAACAGAAACTTATATGAAAAACATTGAGTACGAAAGAAAAATTGGAAAAGCAGAAGGTAGAGCCTTGGGCAGATTAGAAGGTATTAAAGAAAAAGAAAAAAAGGCTAGCCAAAAAATGCACAACATGGGATTTGAAACAGACAAAATAGCAGAAGCACTTTGCATCACAGAAAAAAAGGTAGAGGAATATATTAATTAATATATGGCCAATTAAAAAATTTAAAGGGTTTACTTGGCATTAAATAATATTCACAAAATAGTTTGAATTAATTTAAATTAGAACAAATAGTATGCCAAATATATAGAAGAAACCCTATTCAGGTAAAATTAATTTCAAAAAACAAATTAAATCAATAAAAGTATTAATTTCAAAAAAGAATTATTTCTACTTCTACAACAGATAAAACCTTAAGTTTTTTTATGCAAAAAGTATTAAAAGTAACACAAAAAACAATTGTAAAGAAAACAAAAACAATTATAAAGACAACAAAAAACAATTGTAAAAGCAACACAAAAATGATTGTAAAAGCAACAAAAAAAACAATCGCAAGTAAAACTCACAATTGCTTTTTTTAAATATAAATCAAATTTTTTTATTAAAAGATTAGCAAGTTTCTAAAGCAAGTTTAATCATAGTATTTAAAGATTTTTCTCTGTATTCTGCAGAAATTTCTTGCTTTTTATAATGAGAATCAACAACAGTAAGTAAACAAGCAGCTTTTTTATTTAAGTATTTTGCAGTATAAAACAAAGCAAAAGATTCCATTTCGGCGCCTATAATATTTAAGTCTTTAGGAAATCTTGCAATCAAAGCATCCAAATCTTTTACATAATAATCAAAAACTTCACTACAAAGAACATCTCCACTAATCAAATTTATGTTAAGCTTTTTAGCAGTATTCATCAAAGCAGAATTAAGTTCATTACTTGCATAAGCTCTGTGATAATTGGCTCCTTCTAAGGCATAAGCAAAATTACCTTCAGTATAACTTGTGTTTACAAGAATAGTGTCAAAAATATTTAGGTCAGGAGAATAAGCTCCGCATGAGCCAAGTCTTATAATAGACTTAACATCATAAAATTTATAAAGTTCGTAAGCATAAATTCCCATACTAGGCATACCCATGCCAGATGCAAAAACAGTAAGTCTTTTACCTTTGTAATAACCTGTGTATCCAAGCATATTTCTCACAGAATTAATAAGTTTGAAATCTGTTAAAAAATTTTCTGCAATATATTTTGCTCTAAGTGGGTCACCAGGCATTAAAACAATATCTGCAATATCTTCTTTTTTAGCTTCATTATGTGGTGTCATAAAAATCACTCCT
>CALXZV010000021.1 GCA_944393335.1 uncultured Clostridia bacterium
TTTCTTCATTTTAACAGAAATGTAATAATTCTGTGGATAACTTTTTTCTAAATTTTAAAAAAATCCCGAAACTTAAATAATGAAAGTATTGATTAATATAACAATAAGTGATATAATTTAGATGTAAGAATTGTATATAGTGCTTAGCTATTTAGTTAGGAGGTTATTAATTATGCCGAATCCGACGAGATACGATTATGATTCTGATGTATATGACTATGATGAGGAAAAAGATGTTATTTCCGATGAATATGGAAATAGCTACACAGGTGATGGAGATGAAATCTCCACTTACTTTGATGATTAAAAACCAACAGTAAACAGTTTTAGATTTAGCTAAGCACAAAATTCCTACATGAAGTGGACCACAAAATGTGGTCCACTTTAGTAATTTTATTATTAATTTTCTTTTTTGCTCTTTCTAAATGTATAAGTTATTGCATCATCATTATCTAGTAAAAAGTTTGTATTCGATGTGTCAATTTTAATTGGGTCTGTTTCTAATTCATCATCACTAAAATGTACATTTTTTAAACTTGTTTTGCGAGTTTTCTTTTCTTCTCCTTCTGCAATGCCATTTGTAAACTTAGCAAAGTTGTAATATTTAATATCTTGTTTTTCTTTGTATTTAGAAGCTAAGAAATCAAGTTTTGCAGTACCATTTACAATCTTACCTTTTAAGTCTTTTACTTTGTACATACAACTCTTAAACTTAAGAGATTGAACTTTACCAGGTTTATATTTAAGTTTATAATTGTAACCAATTTTTCCCAGCTTTGGATCATATTGACCTTTGGCTGTATCATAAGAATTATCAAATTCCCATTCTCTCTTTTCACCAAGTTCTTTAGACCACCATTCGTTATCTTCTGGTGAGTTATCACCAAATACTATTTTATTTGAACAGTTTGAAATAATGATGTTTGCTAATTTCTCGCCTTGTTTTCTAAGCTGGTCTAAGCTTTGTGCTGATACAACAGTACCAATTCTGTATTTTCTATAAATAGTAAATATAGGTTCTGTCGCAGAGCATATAAAGTCTGGAAATTCATCAATATATAAGAAGTGAGGAATACGAGTGCTTTCTGTGCCAGGTCTTCTTAATACTGAATATTGCATAAGTAGTAAGAAGAATAAACCAAAAGCTTTATGAGCAGATTCGCCTAAATCTCCACGTCTTGTACATACTAATGTAACTCCGCCATTTGCTAAAATGTCATCATAATTTAAATTATTTACTCTGTTGCAAAGTATGTTTCTAACTCCAGGATAACGTAATAATGAATCTATTTGAGCTATAGGAATAGAAACTATTTTTTGCATTTCTGATCTATTTGGACTGTCACTGTAAAAGTTTTTCTTGAAATAACTAATTTGCATATTATATTCTTCAGCTAGTTCTGGGTCACTTTCAAGAATTTTACACATTTTTTCTATTAAATCAAAATTGTTTAATAATTTGAATAAGTCTTCTATATTTGGCAATTTACCTTCATTCATTCTTGGGTAAATTAATCTTAAAAGTATTGTCAAGTTTTCTATAATTTGAGAAGTTTGATTTTCTCTGTATGCCATTTCCATACCAGGGTTTTTATCTGAATATAGTCCTTTTAAAACTGTAGAAATAGCAATTGCTGTTTGAGTAGGATCCTCAAAAGCAAATGGGTTAAGTCCAGGCGATGTAGGGGAATCTGGGTCTATTAGGTTAACTGGTATACCAAAATTATCTGCTACATTTTTTACTTTAGATATTGTTTCATAATCTGGTGCCATATATGTAATACCTAAATCACGATAAATAATCTTTGAACCAGAATTTGCATATATTAAATTTTTTAAATATTTTTTGTATATGCCAATTCTTGACTCAACTGGTTTTAACATATTTAAAGTAAAGTGACTATTAATGTAATCATTATCATATGGTGCAGATAGTGTCGCTAAACCTGTTTTTAAACAAGCATAGCCCATTGTTTTAGCACTTTCTTTATAAAAATATTTTTTGTCAATGTCCTGTGCAACCCATGGTTCAAAAATTAAAGATGTTTTTCCTGAACCTGATACACCAACAACTAGGGTTGACTCAAATCTTTTGCTTTCAGGTATTTTAACAGCATTTCCATGGTCTTTATCTGTGCCTATGAGTATTTCGTCAGTGTATTGTCCCCAGCCTTTAGACTTGTCAGATAAATCTATACCGCCATAATCAAAGATAGAGTCTCTAAGATCTTTTGAATCATTAACACCTGTAAATAGTTTTCTAAAGAAAAAGCTAATTGTAGCTAGTGGCAAGTAAATTGCAATTGATGATAATGCTGGCTTAATTAAGTAAGAGAAATTACTTGCTAAGTCTGGATAACCAGGAAGTGAAAGTAAACCAAGCCAAGCAGCTTCATTTATCCATTCTGTAAACATTGTTATAAATAGTATGTATAGTGAGATACAGTATGCATAAAACCATTTTAGTTTATCATCATCACTTTTTATAAATTTGGATGAACTTGAAAATAAAAATGCAAATATTGGGCAAAGCAGTGCAAAAGCATATGTAATAGGACCCCAATATGTTGATGCAACACCTGTAAATACTATTAAAAAGAATTCTACTAATCTATCTACTAAAATAAAAATAGTTACAAGTGATAAAACATAAGTTAAAAATGTGTTTCTATCAGTTTTTAACCATTTTAGAAATTTATCAAAAACTTTTAACATAAACAAAATCCTTGCATAATATATTTAGGTTTTTAAAAGGGTACCTATAAACCTTTATAGTTTTTAATAAATAAAACCAATCTATTTGAAATGTGTGAAAACGCTTATAAAAGCCTAATTACTCACATATATATTATCCTACAAAATCAAGAAAAAAACAAGACTTTTTAGCAATTTTTTAATTAATCAACATATATTTTATTATGATTAAGAAGTTTAGTAGAAAAAAAGAAACATTTTTTCAAAGTATAGTAGCACTTATGCTGTCACAGGTGATTGTAAAAATACTTGGACTTGTATATAAACTATATTTGACAAATAAGCAGGGCTTTGGAGATGAGGGTAATGCAATAACAAGTGCTGCATTTCAGGTTTACTCGCTAATTTTAAGCATTACTTCAATTGGCGTTCCAGCAGCTGTCTCAAAACTGGTGGCTGAAAGGTCAGGAGTAGGTGACCATAGAGGCGCATACAAAATATTTAAAATTTCACTTGCCATGTTTTCTATTATAGGCATAATTGGCAGTTATTTATTAGTAATTAGTGCAAATTTTATTGCAAATAACATATTAGGAATGCCAGAAGTAGAGCTATCTTTGCTAGCATTAGCACCATCAATATTTTTAGTATCAGTAATTTCGGTGTATAAAGGCTATTTTAATGGTAGAGAAAATATGAAAGCAACGGCTATTGCACAAACTTATGATCAACTTACAAAAACTTTTTTAACTATAATTGTAATAGAAGTAGCGACAATGGTATCTAAAGTAACAAATATAGCAGTTATAGTTTCCATAGCAAATTTAGCCACAACAATAGCAAACATTGTGGAATTTACATACTTGTATGAATATTATAGGAAAGAATTAGGAGAAATAAAAGCTGAAATAGCAAACAGTGTGCACGAAAGACCAGTTAGAACCTTATGGGCAATCAAAGAAATAATATTTGTAGCAGTACCTATGGCAATAACACCATTTATAGCGACAATAGGAAGAAACTTTGATTCAACTACAATTATTAGTGGACTTCAAACACATATGAGTTACAATGAAGCAAAAATACAATATGGAATATTAAATGGAAAAGTAGACACACTAATAAATTTTCCACTTTCATTTAGTGGAACAATGTCCACAGCACTAATACCAAGCATTGCCTCTGCAAATTCAAAAAACACATTAAATGAGGTAGAACAAAGAATAAATACGTCATTACTAGTAGGACTTTTAATAGCTCTGCCAACCGCGGCAGTTTACTTTTTCTTCGCAGATGAAATATTAGGATTGCTATTTCCTAATGCATCAAGTGGAGCAATGCTACTGAAAATAAGTGCATTTACTATAATATTTTTATCAATAGAGCAAACTATAAGAGGAGTATTAATAGGAATAGGGGATAACAAAATTCCAATTATTACAGTAGCAATAGATGCAGTAATAGGGGTAATATTAAACAAAATTTTAATACCATTAAATAGTTTTGTAGGAGGAATAAATGGAGCAGCAATTGGTAATTTAGTTTCAAATTTTGTGGTAACAAGCATAGGGTATATGTGTATAAAGAAAAAAATAGGAATAAAAATAAGAAAGAAAAACATATTAAAAACTATTATATCAACTCTTATCTTTATATTATTATCTAAAACTATGTATAAAGTACTAGCAATAAGTGTAAATGCAAAGGTAAGTTTAATAGTAAGCTTGGGAATAGGGGTAATAATTTATTTTGTATTAATACATTTATTTGACATTTTGAAGACAAAACAGTTACAAACGCTGTCATTTAGGCAAAAAAAGGCAAAAAACAGTAAAAAAATTCAAAGACAAAATGCCTGAAAATGGCTTGAAATAGCATAATAGATGACACATACACCGTGAAACCCTACAGCCCCAAAGGTTCAAAAGAAAAAAGTAAAACAAAAAAGAAGGATTTTGTCGTTCCTTGAAGAATAATAGTAATAGTAGATGAAAGCAGTCTACACATTCGTTCTTTATAGGAGGTAATAAAAATGAACAAATCAGAATTAATCGCAGCCCTAGCTGCTAAAACAGGAGAAACAAAAAAGAAAGCTGAAGAAGCTGTAGACGCATTTGTAGATGTAATTACAGAAACACTAGCAAAAGGCGACAAAGTTCAATTAGTAGGCTTTGGTTCTTTTGAAGTAAGAAAAAGAGCAGCTAGAAAAGGAAGAAATCCACAAACTAAAGAAGAAATCAAAATACCAGCAAGCAAGGCTCCAGTTTTCAAAGCAGGAAAAGCTTTAAAAGATGTTGTTAATAAAAAATAATTAAATGAGTTTTATATATCAATATGAATTCATATGAAAAAATAGACTAGAAATAGTCTATTTTTTTCGATGTATCATAACGAGAAAATTTGTATTTTATGTATATTTATGTTATAATAAAAAGTGATGTAGGCAAAGCCCTGTGTTATTTTCCTAGTTTTCACTAATTAGTGAGATGGGATAACCTCTAACTTTTGAGCTTATGCATACAAAAACTAATCAACAATAAAGTTTTAGGAGGAAAAAATCATGATTATTATCAACGGCAGAGTTTTTTCAGGAAACAATGTGATAATCGTCAATGGACGGGTTATAAGCGGTGGAGAAATTGACAAGTTCCAGAAATTTGACGAAAGAAAAGTGGAGGATTGTGGCAATATTGAAAGGATAGCAATCAATTCGACAGTTGTCGATGTCAATGTTTTCGTTTCCAATTCGTCCAAGCTTGAAGCACATTTCTATGGTGAGGCAAATCTTGATGGAGATGTCAACTTTGATGTTCGGGTGGTAAATCGGGAACTTAGAATTACATTAGAGTTAACTGACAACTGTTTCAACGGAAATTTGAAACTTGATGTTACCATACCACAAAAGATATTCAAAGTTATTTCTGCAAATAGTTCATCAGCGGACATTACCTTAAATGAAGGAGTCTCAACCGATTATCTCAAAGTGAAGACACAGTCTGGAAATTTGGAGACTAATGCAACAGCCAACACTGTTTCGGTTTCTACAATGAGCGGAGATGTCGAACTTTGTATCGATGCAACCCAAGACATTAATGTTGAGATTTCCACAATGAGTGGGCATGTATCAGCGGAATTTAATAATATTGGACACATCAACCTTTCCACCAGTTCTATGAGCGGAGATGTCAGAAATCGCCATAAGGGAAGCAAGGGCTATACCGCAGACGTGGACATTTCTACAATGAGTGGAGATATAAGAATTCGATAACTCCTTGATATTAAAGTTTCATGATTTAAGTAAGCTGTGCTATTTAATAATAGTGCAGCTTGTTTTTTATAGCAATTTCATTAGAACTTTTTAAAAATTAACAAAAAAATAATACCAAGAGAACTTGGAAAACCCTTGATATTACTATGGTGCAGATACCCGGAATCGAACCGGGACGGATTATTAGTCCGCAGGATTTTAAGTCCTGTGCGTCTACCAGTTCCGCCATATCTGCATAAATTATTGCTGAACAATAATTATTATAATATCATTCAGCCTTGTTTGTCAAGAGTATTTTTACAATTTTGTTAAAAAAGTCTTACACTGTTACAGTTTAGCAACAATTATGTGACTTTGAAAAACTTTTATAAACTGTGAATTGTAACTACATTACATATAACAAAATGCAAAAGAATTGCAAAAAGCTTCCAAGCAATATAAACAAGTGAAATATAGAATGCACATATTTATGCTTTTTACCAATACCATACAATATTGAACCTATGGTATATGATATTCCACCAGCAACTAATAGTATAATGCCGGGTGTGGCAACAGACTTTAGTAATAAGTCTAGTCTAAATATTATGCACCAACCCATTAACAAATAGCATATCATTGAAAACACTTTAAACTTTTTTAAATCTATTGCATTAAGCACAATTCCTATTATTGCTAAGCCCCATATAATGCCAAATATCCACCAACCAGCAGCTGGGTCTACCTCTCTTATATTGCATAGAGCAACAGGTGTATAGCACCCTGCAATTAATAAAAATATGGTGCAATGGTCAAGTACTTGAAAAACTCTTTTTGAAAATAGTCTAGGGCTAAGTCCATGGTAAATACTAGACATTGTATATAAAATTATTAAAGAAGCTCCATAAATAGCACCACTTACAACTCCATAAACATTACCATGAAGGGCTGCAAAAATAACGCAAAGCACAGTTGCAACTATTCCCAAAACACCACCAACTATATGTGATGTCATATTAAATATTTCCTCACCTTTAGTATAGGTAGGCAAAATTCTATCTGCTAATTTTGTTCTTGTCATAATTCCAAATCTCCTAATAATTTTTATATAAATTATATCCAATTTTTAATTTTTAATAATTATATAAAACAAATTTATAAAAATAATATTACTAATTTATGTATTTATTATGAAGTCTTTGTAAATTTAGTTTAATCAAAATAGTAATTGCTCTCTTGTTATGCAAGCTTTTTCCATATTTAGTTTAATCAAAATAATCACTAATTTCTTGTAAATTATCAAAATTGCATTGTCTTAAAATATCATAAACAACAACACAAACAGAATTGGCTAAGTTCAAAGACCTTAAAGTCTTTCTCATAGGAATTCTAATAGTTTTATCTATATATTTTAGTAGCAAATCTTCTGGTAAACCTTTTGTTTCTTTTCCAAATAAAACAAAAATTTCGTCCATTTTGCCATAATCAGGTTCAGAGTATATATGTTTTCCTTTTGTAGTTGCAAAAAACATATTGTGCTCTTCAGGTGGATATTTTTCTAAAAATGCATTTAAAGAGGTGTGTTCTTCAATTTCTAGTTTATCCCAATAATCTAAGCCGGCTCGTTTTACAGCTTTTTCTGAAATGCTAAATCCTAGAGGGTACACTAAATGTAGTTTAGCTCCAATGGCTGCACATGTTCTTGCAATATTTCCTGTGTTTTGTGAAATTTCTGGCTCAACTAATACAACATTTAATTTCATAATTTTATTTAGTCCTTTCCAATTTAATTTTGCTAAATACTATAATACTATATTTTATAGAGTAAAGCAAGGCACTCATGTCATGAATTTTTGTAACAAAATGCTTTATTGTAGTTGCATTCTGCTTTAAAATATGAACAAATAAAAAAACCGAGGGTTAACTCCTCGGCTTAAAACAATCATAAATTAATTTTGCTCAACTAAATTTTTTTGAACATCATCTGCTTCAACATCCTTGAATAGAGGATCTTTGAAGAAATCTACTAAGTCCATATGAGCACCTTCACATAAATGTAATAATGTAGTTAGTGTAAGGCTATTACTTTTTCCGTTCATAAAACTGCTTAAAGTAGAATATGGAATACCTGAACTTAAAGCAAGTTTGTGAAGAGAAATTCCCTTACTTGCAGCAATATTTATTATTCTTTGCCTAACAGCTGTACAAAGTAACATATCTAATCTCTCCTTTCAACAAAAGTATAGCAAAATATACGAAAAAATGATGACGACAATACGCCAAATTAAGCAATTTTTTTGCTTTTTTAGTAAATTTTACAATTTTTTTAATTTCTTAGCATTTGTCGAATCTTTTATTCTATGTCAATAGTTTTTGAAAATGTCCTAAAAATTTTTAAACATTAGCGGGAATCTTTTATTCTATTGTTTATTTGTAAAAAATATGATATACTCTGTAAAACAAAATAAAGAAAGGGAAGCAATGGTTAGTATAATTATTTTTAGTATAATAGCTTTATCAATTTTTATATTTACAGTTGTTAATTTAATAAAGAAAAATAATTCAAATTATTTTTTTGCACTAATTCCAGAATTTATTGGAATTATAATTAACTTTATATGCATATTTTTTTCAGCTGAACCCAATATAGTATTATTATTAATAATGTATTTTTTAAATGTTATTATTCCTATTATAATACTAATCTTAGAAAAAAACGAGATAAATTTATCGGAATTATTTGGGATTGCAAAAGCAAATTATTATGAAAAGAAAAATCAATATGACTTGGTAAAAAAACAGTTGTTAAAAAATATAAATCAATTTCCAAATCATTACCTAAGCCACAAAAAACTTGCTGAATGGTATGAAAAAAATGGTGAATTAGAAAAGGCAGAAACTGAATATTTAAAAATTATTGAACTAAAACCAAAAAAATATGAAAATTATTATAGCCTTGCAGTGATTTATAACAAAGATAAAAAACAAGAACAGGCAATTGAAATTTTAAAAGAAGTATTAAAGCAAAAATCAGATTATTTGGATGCTAGTTTATGCTTAGGCAATATACTTTACGAAACAGAAATGTACAAAGAAGCTATAAATGTTTTCCAAGATGCATTAAAGTATAATCCAGGAGAATATAAATTATATTATTACATGGGAATGACATACACTAGATTAAATGATTTTCAAAATGCAAAAGAGTATTATAAAAGAGCAGCAACTATTAATTCTACACTAAATGCAGCAAAACTTAATTTAGGTCAAATCTCATTAATTTTTAGAGATTATGAAGAAGCAGAAAAATATTTTATGGAATGCATTGAAAATGATGATGAAGAAATACAAGCAGAAGCATATTATTATTTATCAAAAATAAAACTAATAAATAATGAAAGCAATTTGGCAATTCAGTATGCTAATATTGCACTAGAAATAGAACCAAGCCTAATAGAAAAAATGGAAAAGGATATATATTTTGCTCAAATTTTGGGTAAACTTAAAACAAGAGAAAATAAACCTATAAAAACCAAATTGAAGTTAGAAGAAAAAGAACTGATTAATTATTTGGATAATACTTACGGAGTGGTTCAAACACTTACTTCAAACAATGAGACAAAAGATAGAAGGAGCCAAGAAAAAGAAAGAGATTATTAATATAATATATCCATAGATGTGGACACAATAGAAAAGTATAAAATTAAATAAACAAATAAAATTGTAATTCATATTATAAAATATCAAACTATTGCTAAAAATTGATTAAAATTCAATTAAGTAAAAAAGGAAGGGTGATTAGTTTGAAAGAAATTTACTTTCATAACTATGTGTGCCTTGGAAAGGAATGAAATTTAATATGAATTACAATTTTTTAATTGTTGGTGGAGACAAAAGAATAAGTTTTCTTGCAAAAAGATTATCGAAAGATGGAAATAGTGTATATACATTTGCCAATGATGTAGAAGGCATAAGTGCAATAGAAAAAATAGAAGATATAAAAAATTATAAATATGATATTGTAATTAGTTCAATGCCACTTACAAAAGATAATTTAAATGTGTATGCACCACTAAGCAGTAAAAAAATAACTTTAAGTGAATTAAAAAAATTATCAAAGGGCAAAATATTTATTGCTGGTAAAATACCAAAAGATTTTGAAAACATAGAAGAGGATTTGAATAAAAATATCTCAAAAGAAACTGAAAATTCTACAAATTTTGCTCATAATGTAAATAAAACATATGATTTTTTGAAAGATGAAGTAATAACTATTTTAAATACAATACCAACTGCAGAAGGTGCGATTCAAATTGCAATGGAAGAAACAAATTATACATTAAGCGGAAAAAAGGCATTAGTCATAGGTTTTGGAAGAGTGGGCAAAACACTTGCAAATATGCTTGCTAAATTTGGAATGGAGGTTTATTGTGAGGCAAGAAAAGAAACAGATTTGGCGTGGATAAGAGCATATGGATATAATCCAATTCCATTAGATACAATGAAAAATAACTTATGTAAAATGGACATAATATTTAATACTGTACCAGTACAAATTTTAGATAAAAGTACATTAATTTTATTAAATAAAAAAACAATAATTATTGACTTGGCATCTGCACCTTATGGGGTAGACTATGAAACAGCAAAAAAGTTAGGAATAAAAGCAATATTAGCTCAAGCTCTTCCGGGAAAAGTAGCACCTGCTACAAGTGCTGAATATTTGCAGGAGTTTGTGTATAAAGTGTGTTGTCAATTGGGACGGTTCTATTTGACACTATTTTGTGTCAAATAGAACCGTCCCAATTGACAACCAACAAATTAAGAATGTTACAAATATTACAAATATTACATTTTTTTTACATTAATCGACAAGTTATTGACTTTTAATAAAAAAATTATAAAATATAAATGATGAAAATACAAAACGAGACAAAATTGAATATTTATAGAAAAATTGTAAATCATAATTAATGTAAAAAAATCTAAAGAAGGAGTAAAAAAGGTGCAAGAAAGTTTAGGAATAAGTATATCTAATCAAGTAATAAAATATGCTAAAGTAACCAAAAACAATGATCAACTCGATGTTGCATCTTTTGGCGTTAAGTTTTATGACAACTTGGAAAGAGATCTTCAGCAAATAATTTCAGAAACAAATAGTGGTAATATTCCAATATGTATTGATACACATAATGAAAAAGTAAATTACTTCAGTATATTTGGTTTATTAAGTAAGGCTGATACCAAAAGAACTATAGAAACTGAATATGAAACGCTATGTTCTGACAAGCATATGAACCCAAACGCTTATGAGGGAAGATATATAATTGTTAATGATATAAATAATAAGGATAGAAATAGAGTAATTTATTTTACTGAAAGCAAAACAGATTTGGAAGAAAGAACCGCATGGTTTAAGAATCATAAAGTAACTTCTATAACTCCTTTACCTACATCGCTTTGCAACATTGTTGATACCAAAAAAGGCGAAAATATAATGATTGTAAACATAGAAGATAAGACTACTGTAACTACAGTCTTAAATCAAAGGGTTTATAGCATTGATACTATTCCAAATGGTATGGGGGAAGTATTAGACAAAATTAATGAAAAAGAAAATTCCTATACAAAATCTTACGAGGCTTGTAAAAATACTACAATCTACACAATGGAAACAACAGCTACAGATGATCCAAATAACAAATACTTATCATTAATAATACCTACATTATTTAATATAGTTCAAGAACTTAGAAAAATTAAAGATTCATATACAAGAATAGACAAAATATATTTAACAGGATTAGGAACTGTAATAAATAATGTTGATTTATATTTCCAAGAATACTTTAAAGACTCAAAATGTGAAATACTTAAACCTTATTTTGCAGAAAATAATAGCAAAATAAATATAAAAGATTATATAGAAGTTAATAGTGCTATAGCACTTGCACTAAATGGAATGGATTATGGACTTAAAGATTTGAACTTTAGATCAAGCAATTGGAAAGAAGACTTAAATAATTTATTACATTCAGATATAAAATCACTTGGAAAAGGTGCTAAAGGCAAAAAAGTTTCATTTAGCTTTGACACAAATATGAGTGGACCACTCAAACCAACAGAACTTTGGCTTGTTAGATGCTGCGTTACAGTTCTTATGATTGCAATAGTTTATAGTGTATGTTCAGTTTTATTAGGGAATCAATTATCTGCAAAAACTGCACAGGCACAAAGCGTAATAGATGACACAACATCACAAATAAATAAACTAAATTCAAATGAAAGCAGTATTAATCGTAAAATTTCAGATTTTGAAAGAGTTACAACAAATTTACAAAATGCAAGTTCATCTATAGCTTTAAAACAAGGTAGAAAAAATGAAATACCAACTTTATTAAATCAAATTGTATACACAATACCAAAAAATGTACAACTTACAAGTATTAAAGATACAGAAACCGAAGTTGATGGAGAAACAAAACAACATATATCAATAGTTGCACAATCTAAACAATATGAACAATTAGCATATTTCAAAGCTAAATTAAGTAATAGTGGATATTTACTAAATGTTACATCAACAGAAGGTACAAAAACAGGAGAATATGTTGTAGTTACAATAGAAGGAGACTTACCATAGTTAAAGGAGAAATGCAATGAGAAAATTATTAATATCAATTTTGTTAATTTTATTAGTCGTTATGACTGTACTATGCATTAAAAATGGTATAAATATTGGACCATTGCATGTACTTGGAATAACACAAATACAAGATGCTAACGGGGAACTTACTAGAAAAATTGCGGAAGCAAAAAACACAAATGATAACTATGCAAATAAATTAACTGAAATAAAAGAATTAATTACAGACTTAGAATCATCATATACTGAATATTTGCAAACAATCAATGTGAGCACAGAGAGTGAAATACGAGAGGCAACACAAACAAAGAATTATACGATTGAATATTTGTGGAGTCAAGTAGGTAACCATGCTACACAAGAGGGCGTAAATATTAAAATGGATGTATTATCCGGAGTAGATGAAAATACTAAAAATTTAAGCTTTACAGTTTCAGGTAATTATTTAGCAATAACAAACTTCATTACAGAACTTGAAAATGATTCATCTTTACAATTTACAATAGATGAATTTGCAATGACACAAAATCAATGTACTTTTGTAGTAAGAGATGTATTTATAAAAAATGAAAAAACAACAACAACTGAAAGTACTTCAAATACAACAAATTCATCTACTACATCAAGTAATACAAATGAAACAAGTTCAACTAACACAACCAATACTGCAAATTCAAACAGCACTGCTGATACAAATGCAGTAGAATAAAAAAGGAGTAAGTTATGGTAAAATCAATTTTAAAAGAAATACTAATTATATTATTAGTATGTGTTGCAATAGTATTACTTATGGCAGTTATATTTTATAATTATATTCCAACAAATAAGGTAATACCAGCAAAAGTTACAGCTTATCAATTACCACAAAATGTTGAAGAAATTATAAATGAAACTACTATAGACAGTTTTGATAGTTCTTCTATAAATTATACTATTGATGATTCAGACTTATCAAGATATGAAGCAACACAAAGTTATAACCCAGGAAAAGCTGATCCATTTGCAGCTTATACAGAAGAACCAACAGCCTCTACTAATGAGACAACAAATGGGGGTACATCAAGTGAGCCTGTTGATGAAAATGTAACTGACAATTACTATACATCTCAAAATGTAGGGTCAGGTACAAAATAATTAGTTGTTTTAGGTAATATTTATAAATAATATAAATATATACAAATTTTTACTAAGGAGGGAATTTAAATGTTTAAGAAAGAAAGAGGTATTACATTAATAGCATTAGTTGTTACAATTATAGTTCTATTAATA
>CALXZV010000022.1 GCA_944393335.1 uncultured Clostridia bacterium
AGCTCGTGAATTCCTGCTTTATCTTCTTCTTTTAAGAATTTGCTTTCTAGTCCTAGTTCTGCAATTGAGCAAAGCATCCCATTAGATTCTTGACCTCTAATTACAGATTTTTTTATTTCTCCACCTGGAAGTTTTGCCCCTGGAAGTGCAACAATAACTTTAAGTCCCTTTCTTACATTTGGAGCTCCACAAACTATTTGCAAAGTTTCTTTTCCTGTGTTTACTTTACATACGTGTAAATGGTCTGAATCTGGATGCATTTCACATTCTAAAACTTCTCCAATGACTAAGTTAGTTGCTTCAATTAGCATTCCTTCTGAATCATATTCATTGCCTACTTTTGTCATATCTTCGGCAAGTCTATGCACATCTTCTTTTGAATTTATATCTATATCTAAATAATCTTTTAGAAAATTTGTACTTAATTTCATTACCATATTCCTTTCTTTCTTAATATTTATTTTTAGCTACAATATATGTTCTGGAGCATTTATTTATCCATCCTATCAAATTGACTTAAAAATCTTACATCATTTGCATAAAGTAGTCTCATATCTGTAATTCCATATTTAAACATTGCAAGTCTATCTAAACCTGTTCCAAATGCAAATCCTGTGTATTTTTCTGGGTCATAACCGTTCATTTTTAATACGTTAGGATGAACCATACCCGAACCTAAAAGTTCAATCCAACCTGTATGTTTGCATAAGTTACAGCCTTTTCCTCCACATTTGAAGCAACTTACATCAACCTCATAAGATGGCTCTGTAAACGGGAAGTAACTTGGCCTAAATCTTAGCTTTGTATCTTCTCCTAGCATATGCTTCATAAATACTTCAAGTGTTCCTTTTAAATCTGCAAATGTTATATCCTTATCTATAACTAAACCTTCTACTTGATTGAATTGATGTGAATGCGTTGCGTCATCTTCTCTTCTATATGTTTTTCCTGGTACT
Source organism: uncultured Clostridia bacterium (assembly GCA_944393335.1). Lineage (GTDB taxonomy): Bacteria > Bacillota > Clostridia > TANB77 > CAG-508 > CAG-793. The sequence continues at coordinate 957 of CALXZV010000022.1, forward strand.
ATAACTCTTATTGGTTTTTTTTCTTTATTTGCCATCATTGCTCTTGCTTGAACAGCTGATGTTTGAGTTCTAAGTAAATATTCTGTTGTTATATAGAAACTATCTTGCATATCCCTTGCTGGATGTCCTTTTGGCAAATTTAATCTTTCAAAACAATATTCATCTGTTTCAAGTTCTGGTCCAGATATTACATCATAACCCATTGAAACGAATAAGTCTTCAACTTCTTCAATTACTCTATTTAATGGGTGCTTGCTTCCTCTTCTTGCTTTTGTAGATGGTAATGTTACATCTATTTTTTCTGATTCAAGTTTTTTTGCAATTTCTAACTTCTTTAATTCAGACTCTTTTGATGAAATTATTTCTTCTAATTCATCTCTTACCTTATTTACTAAGCTTCCTATTACTGGTCTTTCTTCTTTTGAAAGGCTTCCCATTTGTTTTAAAAGTGCTGTTAATTCACCTTTTTTTCCTAAGTATTTTACTCTAGTTTCTTCTAGAGATTTTAGCTCTGCACAATTTTTTAATTCTTCTAGTGCATTTTTTTCAATTTGTTTTACTTGTTCCTCCATTTTTACCTACCTTTCTTTCTGATGGTATAAATCTAATTCATAAAGAACAAAAGCGGGCTTTCTTAAATTTCTTGCTTGTTTTAAATTTACATCGCCCGCGTCTTTGTTCGCGCGCCAATTTTACGAATGTAAAATTGTGTGCAAATGCTTTATTATATAGGAAAAACTTGATTTTTCCTATATAATAACAAAAACGAACCATCCGCCCATAGGACGAATAGTTCGTTGTACCACCTAATTTTATTAATTTATATTACATTTTATAAAATTGACCATATGCTTTTACTAAGCATATGCTAATTTATTAAAATTATAAACTAACCTCTAAAGTTTTAACGGTGCAACCGCTTTTCCTACTACTGTTTCAGAAAAGAATCTCCAAAGTGAAATTTCAGTAAATACCATATGGCGTTTCTCAGCTTTCCGCCTCTCTGTAATATGTTTATTATTTACTTACTTTGCTTTTTCTTAGATTTTTATTATTTAACTATGTTTTATTTTAGCATATATTTTGATTAAAATCAAGAGTTTTTTCGTTGTCAAATGGGACGGTTCTAAATGACACAAAATAGTGTCATTTAGAACCGTCCCATTTGACAGTCGAACCGTCCCATTTGACAACCCTCTTAACAATTTTCGATTTAGGACCGTCCCCAACTGAAAAAATTATTTTGCAAGTTTGCCACTTTCGTGTTTTACTGTTACATAGATTGTAACTCCAGCAAATACAAGCATACCTATTGGCATTGTAAGTACATCTATTGGCAATCTTGTTATTGCATATATACTAAATAAAATGCCTGCAGCGAATATTAGTTTTATTAGTAAGTCTAATATTTCTCTAACCCCTCTAAACCTAATTGAGTAATATACTACAATTAAAGCTATTGAAATTAATAATGGTACTATATATGGACTTACTATATCCCTTATTTGTACATTTGAGTTATATTGTACTGTTAAATCTTCTGAAGTTAATTCTAAGCCGTATTTTTCATTTATTTTATTTGCAAGCTCTGTTAATTGGTCATCATTTACGCCAGATACTTTTATTAATACTGTTTCATCATACACTTCTACTTTTTGTACTATTATTTGTCCTTCTGGCCAAACTTCTCTTGCTATATCTTCCACATCTTTTGTGTTAAATTGTTGGCCTATATCAAACAAAATTGATGTACCTCTTGCATAGTTTAAGTCAACATTTAAACCTCTTATTCCTGTAAGCACTATTGCAATTATAAATATAATGACTAAAATAATGCTTATTATTTTACTTTTTTTACTCATTTTATTGTTCCTTTCTAACCAAAAATGCTTATTTATTTTTAGTATCTTTTTTAGTGTTATCTTTTTTCTCTTTGTTATTATTTCCTACGCATTTTAAGAATGATCTAGTTATTATTACATTATAGATTACACTTACAACAAGTCCCCAGAATAGTATCATTCCGAAGCTAAATAGTGACATCCAGCTTGAGAAGCAACATACTACTGCTAAGATTAGCATTGGTATCATACTTAAGCTAAATTTGGTTAATGCTTTTGTAAATGCTTTTTCTACATTTTGCTTTAGTCTATTTAATATCATTATGTTTAATATGTAGTTTATTACAAATACTAAAGCTACAGAGAACATACCTTCAAGTGTTATTACAACATTTGCATATCTAAGTATTAATAGGTATAAAGCAATAAATCCTACCATGCAAACTGATATTATTACACCTTTTGATTTGTATTTTACTATTGCTACTATAAGCATGGCTAGTGCTATGCAAATTCCTATTCCTATAAGAATATTTATTGTGTTTTGTTCAATAGGTGAGGAAATGTATATGTTTCCTGTTACAGAATATTGTACTGGCATTGCATCATTTTCAAGTATTGAAGCAAGGCTTTGGGCTTGATATGTAAGGATTTGTGTTTGTTCATTTGATGAGCTTGTTCCTAATGATAAAGACATTACACCATTATCTATTATTTGTGAAAATGATGTTTTCATCATGCTTGTCCCATCAATATATAAGCCTATTTCTGTTGTGTTATCTTCTTCTTCAGAGGTCTCTTCAGAGGTTTCTTCTGATGTTTCATTGCTTGTTTCGTTTTCGCTACTAGTTTCATCTGTTTCATTTGCAACCTCTTCAGCAGTTGAATTTTCTGTTTCATTTTCAGCAGTATTGTTAGTATTTGCCTCATTATATGTTGATTCAGCTTCTGCAACTGTATTATCATCTGCAACATCGTTTGTTACTACATTTTGATAATCTCTAGTTATATCTCTAAACTTTTTTGAACCAGCATTATTAAAGTTTATGTCCATATATATTGCAGATGTGCCTGCACTATATGCAGATGGCACTACATCAACAGTTACACTTCTTATATCATCATTGTTCATAAGTACTTCATCGTTTGCAGTATTTCTTATTTCAAACTTACCTTTTTGAGTAATATCTGCTAATATGTATTCTGTTTGAGTATTTTCAGGTATTGTAATTTCTATTTGACCTGTTTCTTCATCACATCTTACAGTGTAATCTTGAACTTTCATTGATTTTAATCTTGCTTTAATTACATTTGCAGATTTAACATAATTATCACTTGTAAGTACATCTTCAGTGTTGTCTTCGTCGTCATCATTAACTGCTAATACTATTCTCCTATATCCACTTAAGTCTGTTCCTAAAGTGTATGCTGGTATTACATTTACCATTTGATTTTTACTTTGATAGAAAATACCTACAAAAGAGATTATACTAATTAATATAATTATTAATAAAATTAGTACGATGCTTAGTTTTTTTTGTGCTTTCATTTTTGTTATATTCCTTTCTTTGTGACATGGCCAGACCTTAGATGGTCTAGTTTTCTTACTTGTGAAAATTTACTCCAATTATACCTCCTATCATCCCAGCAATAATTGATATTACTATCATTATAATGGCTTGCATATTTAGGTTAAAACCTGAAACAAATATGCTAGATAAAAGATAAATTGTAATCATATAAATAGCTCCAACTATAGAACCATTTACAATTCCATTTTTATTTATATTTACTGCACTAATCATACTTCCAATAAATATGCTTAATGCTGAAATAACTATAACAGACACAGTTAAAATACTTTCTGATATGTTTGTATATGTTAATATTATTGAAATTACTAATAAGCTAATCAATGTTATTACAAAGGCTATTCCACTTCCCAATAATATTTTTATACCATTACCTTTAACAGACGATTTTGAAACTGTTTCTACGTTTTCCATATGTACTTACCTCCTTTTTATAAAGTATATGCTAAGTACATATGTGTTATGACTTTATTACAAATTTGTAAAGAAGCCTTAGTTTGTAATATAATATTTATTTTTTTGTTTCATCTATGTTTCTTTCGTCCAAACCAGCAACTGCCCATTTTTCTATTGAAAGTTTTATGCCTTCTGGTCTAGTTTTTAAAATTATCCTATCCTCTAAAACTTCTTCAATAGTTCCAGAAAGACCAGTATATGTAATAACTTTGTCCCCCTTCTTTAGGCCGTCTTGCATTTTTTTGATTTCTTTTTCTTGTTTTTTTCTAGGAAGTAAAGTTAAATAATACAAACCTAAAATTAGCAAAATAGTTACAATTGTAATAATTAATTGTTTAGTTTCCATTTTTAATTTTATTCCTTTCTAAAGGCATAATTCTGTTTAATAAATAATTCGCATTATTTACTAGTTTAATTTTCAGAATTATTTTGTGATACATTTGCAGTATTTGTTGTATTTACTGTATTTGATGTTTCATTTGATGAACCGCTATTATTTTGCTCATAGCTTGCTTGCTGCTGACGTACAAAATCTACTAAATCAAGTATTTGTCCTTGGAATGTTGCATAATATGTTGTTTCGCCTTGTGTAGTTACAGCATATATACTGTCTAAAACTATGTTAATAAATAAATTTCCATCAGATGTTACTACACCATATTTTTTAGTTCTTGTATTTCCATTTACCTCGTCAAGTTCTACAACTATACCGTTTAATTCTGGAATTATTAATACGTCTGCGTACCTTGAATCTGATGTATCTGCATCACAACCAAATCCATCATATTGAACTGGAGTTAGTTCATTTCCATTTATATCTATTAATCCCCATTTTCCATTTCTTTCAACAGGAATGCAATTTTCTAATAAAATATATTTATTTGTAACATTTGTATCATTTATAGTATTTGGAAGTCCTATTTGATCATAATCTTGGTAAACTATTATTTTACCATTGTTGTTTACAACGCCTTGCTTATTGTTGCTTGTTACTAAATAAAGTCCAAGATTTTTGTCTAATTCTTTTATGGCATCATATTCAAGACGAACTTTTGTAATACCATCACTACCTATTATACCCATCTTGTTTTCTGAAGTTCTTACAATAAAATCATTGCTACCTTCCATAAATTCAATGCTTGTATACCTAGTGCCAATAATTGTATTTGTTGGGTCTGAAAGGCTTGCAACACCATACAAATCTGTTGTTGAATCTTTTATAACAACCATATTGTATAAAATTGCTTTTTGGTTATTGTATATAACAGACTCAGATAAATTGCTGGTTGCAGAAGTTATTGCCGCATTGGTTATTTGGTTAGAATAATAATTAGCTAAATAACTTAAACTAAATATTGATACTTCATTATTTTCTGCACTATAGTTAAACATTACATTAAATGCTCTAACAAGCCCATCTGATGTAATATATAAATTAGAACCTGATGCTAAAATTGGTTCATCTATATCAAATGTTTGACTCTCACTATCAGCAGATGAAGTTGCATTGTATTTGTCTATTTTATTTGAATTAGTTTCAAATGACACGATTTCTCTTGAATTATTCACATAGCATTTTGTTCTATCTTCTGTATATTCTCCATAACCCCCATTGTATACACTATAGCCTAAAAGAGGTGCTATATCTCGAATGGATATGTATACTTTGTCATTTTGAAACATAAATAAATTATCTGAATAATTATTTTGTCTTCTGCCATCTAAATTAAATTTAAATTGAGTACTTGCTATTTGCTGGCTATATATCCAAACAAAGGCTGCTGCTATTATAAGTAATATAATCAATATTATTACTATGATAAAGCCAATTTTTAACCCTGAAGTTTTTTTAGGGTTATTTTCTGGAATATTTTGCATTAAATCCATTTTAAATTCATTCCTTTCTTTTTTAGGATATACATTGGGATGAAATTAAAATCATACCTCATCTTTTGTATAGCCATACTTTTTGTAAAACTCTTTTACAAAATTAGCCAAATTATCATTTTCAATTTCAATTCTAACTCTTTCCATTAAATTAGTCAAGAATTTTATGTTATGAATTGATAATAATCTTACACCTAAAATTTCATTGCATTTTACTAAATGTCTTATATATGCTCTTGTGTAGTTTTTGCAAGTATAACAATCACATTCTGGATCTAAAGGTGTAAAATCTTCAGCATATGTAGCATTTCTTACAACAACTTTTCCATGTGATGTCATTGCTGTACCATTTCTAGCAATACGAGTTGGTAATACACAGTCGCACATATCTATTCCAGCCATTGCAGCCTCTAAAAGATAGTCTGGAGTTCCAACTCCCATTAAATATCTTGGCTTATTTTCTGGCATAAGTGGAGCTGTAAATTTAAGCATTTTAATAAACTCCTCTTTAGGTTCACCAACACTAATGCCACCAATAGCATAGCCAGGAAAGTCTAATTCTATTAAATCTTTTGCAGACTTTTCTCTTAAATCTTCATAAAATCCACCTTGAATAATGCCAAAAAGTGCTTGATTTGTTTTGTGAGCCTCTTTGCATCTTTTTGCCCATCTAGTTGTTCTTTCCATTGAATTTTTTGTGTATTCATATGTTGAAGGATAAGGACAACATTCATCAAAAGACATTATAATATCTGCTCCTAAATCTTCCTCTATTTGCATTACCTTCTCTGGTGAGAAGAAATGTTTACTACCATCTAAGTGAGATTTGAATTCAACTCCATCTTCTGAAATAGTGCGTAAATCACTTAGTGAAAAAACTTGAAAACCCCCACAATCTGTAAGAATAGGTCTGTCCCATCTCATAAAATTGTGTAAGCCTCCTGCCTCTTTTACAATTCTTTCCCCTGGTCTTAGATATAAATGATATGTATTTGATAAAATAATTTGTGCTCCATTTTCTTTTAATTCTTCTACTGTCATAGACTTTACAGTAGCTTGAGTACCAACAGGCATAAATATTGGTGTTTGAATATCTCCATGAGGTGTGTGCACTACGCCTCTTCTTGCTCCTGTGGTTTTATCTATGTGTAATAATTCGTATGTAACTGATGGGTTCATTTTTCCTCCTATAATATTAGCATTGCATCACCAAAGCTAAAGAATCTATATTTTTCTTTAACAGCCTCTTTGTATGCTTTCATTATATAATCTTTGCCTGCTAAAGCTGAAACAAGCATAAGTAAAGTTGATTCTGGTAGATGGAAATTTGTAATTAATCCATCTATGCATTTAAATTTATATCCTGGATAAATATAAATACCTGTATCTCCTTCACATGCTTTAACTAGTCCTGTTTCTTCATCTGCAATTGTTTCTAGTGTTCTGCAAGATGTTGTTCCAACAGCTATAACTCTTTTTCCTGCTTTTTTTGTTTCATTTATTTTATCTACATCTTCTTGTTTAATGTAGTAATGCTCGGTGTGCATATGATGATCTTCTATGTTTTTTTCTTTTACTGGTCTAAATGTTCCTATTCCAACATGAAGTGTTACATTTGCTATTTTTATACCCTTTTCTTCTATTTTTTGTAGTAATTCTGGTGTAAAATGCAATCCTGCTGTAGGAGCAGCTGCTGAGCCTTCATATTTTGCATATACTGTTTGATATCTATCATTGTCTTTCAAACTTTCATGTATATATGGAGGAAGTGGCATAAGACCTATTTGGTCTAGAATTTCATTAAAAATTCCATCATAAGTAAATTTAACTTTTCTAGTTCCATCTGGCAATGTTTCAAGAATTTCTGCTTTTAGAAGTCCATCTCCAAATATAACTTTTGCTCCAACATGAAGTTTATTACCTGGTCTTACCATAGCCTCCCAAATGTCTCCTTCTATGTTTTTAAGAAGTACAAACTCTACATTTGCTCCAGTTTCTTTTTTGCCATAAAGTCTTGCTGGTATTACTTTTGTGTTATTTCTAACTAGGCAATCCCCTGGCTCTAGATAATTTATTATATCTTTAAATATTTTGTGTTCTATTGTTTGATTTTTTCTATTTAGTACCATTAATCTTGATTCATCTCTGTTTTTTATTGGTACTTGCGCTATTAGTTCTTCTGGTAAATCATAATAAAATTCTTTAAGTTCCATTTAAAAGCCTTCTTTCTATTTATATTGCTAGTGTTGGGCTGTTTTTTTGTGTCACATTTTCCAAACAGCATTAATAATCAATATTTCTAAACTTTTACCTATATAGTTTACAATAAAATGCCTAAGAAATCAAGTGATTTAACATAATAAAAGCCGTAATTTTTCTAAAGTTTAATTAGGTAAAAAATGTATCATAGATTTTAAAAAATATTTGACATCAAAAAGAACTGTTCCAATTGACAAAGTGTGTCAAATAGAACCGTCCCAATTGACATGCCTGTCGCACCAAAAAGACTATGCAATTAGACATTTTGCATACGTCTAATTGCATAGCTTATTCATTTACCTGTTCAAAAGTCTCTCCATTATCCTTTGACACAAAATTCTCTACTGTTACATACCTTGAATCATCCTCTGCATAACCAATAGCAATTTTTATATGAATAATGCCATCCTCAATTGTAGGTAATAAATAATAGTCTAGCTTTGGATCTGTTGCTAAGTTTAATTTTTCAAATGTGTAACCACCATCTCTTGTAATGTATAGGTCACAAACTTCGCCCATTCTGTCGGGTATTGTTATAAATCCAACATTTTCGTTTGCAAATATCATTTCTGTCCCAGAGCTAAAAATGCTATAATCTCCATAGTTTATTCCTTTAAATACTTCCTCCCAGCTCAAACCACCATTTGTAGTTTTATAGATTGCACCTGTAGCATCTCCCATAGTTTCGTCATTAAACATCAAAATAAATCCAGTATTTGCATCTAAAAATTGAATACTCTTTATATAATTTCCTGATGGTATCTGCTGAGTACTCCAATTTAAACCTTTATCATTTGAAGTAACTATATATGTTTTCCCATTAGCTTTATAATAAAATAACACAATATCATCTGATATAATATACTGGCCTTTCTCGTATGAATCAATGTTAGAAAAATCTCCTGGAACAGTTATTGTTTTTATTCCATCATAACTAAAATATAAAACTCCATTTTCGATTTCATAGCTTTTTGATGCTAAATTCATATAGTTATAATTGCTCAAATCATCTGTTTTGTAGTTAATACAATACAATTCTTCCTTAATGGTTTTATCTGTTGAAATTTCAGAAATGATTATATTTCCATCTTTTTTTATTATTCCAGTTTCTTCATCTAATTCAGCATCATCACTTAAAGCTACAATATATCTTGGCTTTTTATTTGAATAAAGTATAATTGCTTCTTCTCTAACTTGCACACAATCTTCAAATTCAAAAGTATATTCTTTGTCATAAATTTTTAATCTTATATTTTTACTATCAACATACAATCTTGTTAATTTATTTGTTTGCTCTTTATTTTGCCATTTTCCTAGAAGAGCTTTTGTAAAAGATCTATAACTCAAATCAAAAGTATCTTCATTTAATGTAACAACATATTCTTTTAACTCATTTTTATTGTTTTTATATGTAATTTCAAAAATATCTCTAGAAATCCATCTAGTTTTTACGTCATTTACAGATTCTGATAAAGTTTGCATTGGTCTTGCAAAAACTGCAACAGCATTTTTATAAATAGTTAGTTCGTTTGTTTCTCTATTTTGTTTTGCGACAAATTCATATTTTAAATTGTTTGAAAATCTTACATAACTTTTGTTTCTAAATCCGTATATTCCCATAAATGCAATATTTATTAATGTTGTAATAGAAAATATAGTTATTAAAATTATTTTTGTCTTTTTCTTTTTAAAAGTAAATAGTAAAAATAAAAATGCCGTGACGAAAATTATTTCATTTACCACATAAAATAAACTATCTACTACATATTCAAAATTGTAATTTAAAGATAGGTAAAAGTATACAAATTGCAATGCCAAAAATATTACAAACAATATAGCTGATATTATTTTTGTAACCTTTTTGGCTTTTGCAATTTTTTTCTGTCTTTTTTCTTCCTTGTGATTTGCCTTTTCCAATGCTTCTTTTACAGCCTTTTCAATGTCTATATGTTTTTGCATAGACTCACCATTGCTTTTCTGCAAATCTAAATTGTCCTGTTCTTTATTATCTATTACTTCTTCTTTAAATTTTTCTCCATTAAGTAATTCTTCCACAGAAACATTTAATTCTTTAGACAAAATATTTAACATTGTTATATCTGGAAAACTTAAACCTCTTTCCCATTTAGAAACAGCTTTATCTGTGATATTTATTTTGTCCGCCAGTTGCTTTTGAGTTAAGTTTTTTTCTTTTCTTAATTCTTTAATAAACTTTCCAAATTTTTCATTATCCATAATTTTATTTTATATGCTACTCCTCCTTCCAAAAACTTTTTTAGACTTTTCATTAAGTATTTTCATTTGATAGTTATTTTCTTATTTTTGACATTTAAATAATATCATTATATCTAAAATTATTCAATCGACTGTTAGTAGAATTGAATAAAAAATTTACATTTTTTTACATTTTTCTATTGCTTTTGTTTCCATTTTGTGGTAGTATTGTTCTAGTTGATTTTTTACTACACATATTACCTTATTATACAATAATTGTATCTTATTATTATTAATTCGCATACTTTATTCCTTAAGGTACTAAATTTTTACTTTTCACATTAATATAAATGCCTTTAGTTTGCATTCATATTACAAAATCACTCTCCACAAAAGATAAATTTATTTTTTTACTTATGATAAATTTTTAATATTGACTTTTTTACGCAATAGCGTTAAGATTAAGGAGGTGATTAGCTATCAAATTTGATATTTCTAGAAATATCCATGATATTACTTTTAGAGGTATTTTAAGACACTCTAATGAAATGGCCAATTTGTTAAATACTGAGCTAGACTTGGCTGAACCTATTACCCCTAATAACATCAAATACATTGATACACAATTTATTACTGATGATTTTCATAGCAAGGACTCTGATTTAATTTGTGAGGTTGAAAATAAAGATAATATTTTTCTAATAGAACATCAATCTACTGTAAACTCTATCATGCCTATTAGAATCTTAAACTACACTAAAGAACTTGTAAAGGAGAGTGATGAAAGTATGTTTTTATTACCTGAACGTGTGAAGGCTTGGTACAATGAAGATATTGCTAAGGCTACAAATGATGGAATTGCTAAAGGTATGGCTGAAGGCATGTCAAAAGGCATGAAAAAAGGTATGGAAAAAGGTAAAAATAATGAACTATTGCAATTAGCTAAAAAAATGATTAAGGACAAAATGGATATCAAGCTAATTAAAAGATATACTGGTTATACTACCAAGCAAATTGAAGATTTAAAGAAAAGTATATCTTAGGTAAACGTCAAAATGCAGGAGAATTCCTGCATTTTAATTTTAATAATTTTATTATACAAATTATAAGTATAAAGCTACTCTAAAACCGAAGAGTACTACTTGCTTCATTTGTCGGTATAATTACTCTAGCTGATGCAGGAACTTTTTGGTCAGAATTTATCCAGTTTCCTCCTCTATCAACTCTGCTGTTATTAGAAGCCGATTCCATTGTACATTCATCAATATTTCCCGCTAAATCATAAATATTTTTAATTCTATAATTATCACTCGAACCGCATACATCAATAGTTCCAGTATAATTCCCCTTTCCTTCTGAATTTGCTACAAATGAATTTTGAACATCACATGTTGACGTTATATAATTTGGATCAATCCATGTCATTATTGCATCCCATTGCACACCATAAATCAGTGTGCTAGTTACTCCATATATTTCCTTATTTGCATACATTCCTTTTGATCTTGCAACAGCTCCAGTCTTACCTATTTCTGACATATTTTCTCCCCATGAAATATTAGTCCATGGCATTATGCCTTTTTTGCTCACAACTACTTCGTTGTCATTTCCAGCTTCAAATCGAGCTACATAAAATCCTTTATTTTCCTCTACGCTTGAATACATTGAGTTATATTCCTCTATTTCACCTTCATATCCATAACCTTCTACTGTTGGTTCAGAAAATAAATTCCACCAACTATAATTATTATTTTCTATACTTTCATATTCCGCTTGTGGCATGTCATGCCAATAGCCACCATATCTTTTAAAATTATCTATATTTTCTACTGGTACCCACACAAATTGGTTTCCTTCTAGTCCATCTGCAGGAATATTTGCTTGATCACTATAACTTGCATATTTATCTTCATCATTTGAACTATCTGAAATTACTATGCCAGTATTTTTTCTTCCTCCTACATAGTAAAACCCATATGGAATTGATACCCCGTCTACTTGCCTTAATCTTGTGCCAGTAATCTTTTTTCCTTTTACATATGCGGTTTCTCCCCATGCAATATCTGCTGCCGTAGCTGTAGCATCAGATGTATCCAAACTTTCTAATGTACCGGTAACTCCACCTAAAGTTATCCCTTTTTTAATATATTCTGGTAGTAAATTACCATTATTTGAACCACTGTTGGATGAATTATATTTACCATTAGTAATATTAGTTTTTATTACATTCGCACCTACTACTATTCCAATAATTACTATAACTGTAATAGCTGATATTAAAATTATAAACCTTTGATTTATATTTAGTTTTTTCATAGTTTTAAAACTTCCTCCTTGATATTCTTGTCCGTGTTGTCAAACGGGACGGTTTTAATTGACAACATATTTTATTTTTCAATTGTGTCAATATAGGCAGTTCTATTTGACAACTTATTAAATTTGTCGATTGTGATAGTTCTGCTTAACACACTTTTTTGATTTAGTACCGACTCAATTGAAGAAACGCAAAAAACTATGCCAATTAGACAATTTGCATACGTCTAAAAAGCATAGCTTTTGCTCTATGTTCACATAAACTTATTCTGTTAAATCTTACGATATATATATATATATATATACAGCCCCAAGGCTTTCAGC
>CALXZV010000023.1 GCA_944393335.1 uncultured Clostridia bacterium
GAATTTAATAAACAATGGGAAGAAAATAAAAAAAGAGAAAAGGAAGAAAAAGAAAGAGTAAAAGAAGTTAAAAAGAAAATCAAAGAAGAAAAAACAGCAGAAAGAGTACAAAATAAAACTGAAAAAGCAGAAAAGAAAGTAGCAAAAGCAAAAGAAAGCTTAGAAAAAGGAGGTAAAAAATAATGTGGGCAATAATTAAAAAAGAATTTAAGTCGTACTTTTTATCTCCAATTGGGTACATATATATTGGCGTGTTTTTATTAACTTGTAGCATATTCTTTTATTTAGATGTATTTGCATATTTAAGTACGGACTTTCCATATATGTTTGGCTCAGCTGCAACAATATTAACATTTATAGTACCACTAATTACAATGAGAATGTTTTCAGAAGAAAGAAAAAATGGAACTGAGCAATTATTATTAACATCACCAAGAAGTATAACCCAAATAGTACTTGGCAAATTTATAGCCGCAGCATTAGTTGTGCTAGTTTCAGTGCTTCTTACATTAATATATTTTGGAATACTTTGCTACTTTGGTGAGCCACAACTAGGCAAATCATTAGTTGCTATTTTAGGATTTGCACTTTTAGCAATAGCATATGTATCATTTGGTATGTTTGCTTCAAGCCTAACAGAAAATCAAGTAGTATCAGCAGTTATAACAATAGCAGTATTTATATTACTATGGTTTTTGCCAAGCTTTAGTAGTGTATTTGTAGATTTCTCATTAATGGAGGCCTTTTATGAATCGTTCTATTTAGGAACAATTTCAATCAAAAACTTAGTATTATTAGTATCATTTTCTGCATTATTTGTAGTATTTACAATAATGGTACTACAAAGAAGAAAAAGCGTAAAATAGGACTAAAAAAAGAATGATACAAATAAAAAACATAAAAATCTTTGAAAGGATGAATAATAAGCAATGAGGAAATTTATAGAGATTATCAAGAAAAAATGGATAAGAGATAGTGTACTTACTGCTGCACTTGTTTTAATACTTATTGGAATATTTATATTAGTAAACCTACTATTTATGAATCTTGACATAGCACCATTTGACTTTACTGCGCAAAAAATATACACTTTATCTGATGAATCAAAAGAGCAAATTGCAAATGTTCAGCAAAATGTAACTATGTACTTTTTTGGATATGATGAATCAAGTACTCCAGTAACACTTGCAAAACAATATCATGATGTAAATAACAAAATAACAATTCAAATAATAAATACATCAGAAAGACCAGATTTAGCAGCACAGTACAATGTTACTACAAGTAGTCAATTAGTTGCAGTTCAAGCAACAGAAAGATATAAAATAATAGATTCTAGCGAAATGTATACATATGACAGCTCAAGTGGACAGTATGTAGATGTTACAGAACAAAAACTAACAAATGCTATACTTGATGTAACAATAGCACAAAAACCACAAATATATTTCTTAACAGGACATGGTGAATATGGTATAGATTCATCATCTGCAATGGGAACACTTGCTACATACATAGAAAATGATGTAAATGATGTAAATAAACTAGATTTGTTAACATCAGATATGCCAGAAACTTGTGATGTATTAGTAATAGCAAATCCAACAAGTGACTTTACAGACTTAGAAACAGAAAAAATACAAAATTATATAAATGCAGGTGGCAAAATAGTTTGGATGCAAGATCCATATATGTTTATAAATGGTTGGACAAAAAGCACAACTTATCCAAATATAACAAAAATATTATCTCAATTTGGAATAAGCTTTTCAAGTGGGGTAGTTTGTGAACAAAGTGCAGACCATATGGTTGCTGGAACTCCAGATTTGATTATTCCTCAAATGACATATAATGGTATAGTTCAAGATTTATACACAGATGGAATGGTAGCACTTTTAGATGCAGGAAAAATAAATACAGTATCAGATGAAGAGCTAGAAGAATTAGGTGTTACAGCAAGCCCATTTCTACAATCAACAGATACATCATTCTATAGAGAAAATATAAACTCAGATATATCACAAAAATTAGATAGTGATGAAGAAGGACCTTTTGTTACTGCAGAAATATTAACAAAAAAGATTGATGATGACACACAGTCAACACTTGTAGCATATTCAAATGCGCTATTTGCAACAAACTACACTGTTCAAATCTCTGGAAGTGTAGGCACTCCAATTTCAATAAGACAAAACAAAGACATTATATTAAACACAATAGCCTATCTTTCTAATAGAGAAGATACAATTAGAATAAGAAAAGACACCGGAATAGTTACTTTTAATGCTATAACTGAGCAAGAAAATAGGGTTGTGTTATGGATAATATTTGCAATACCAGTAGTTATAATTCTTGCAGGAATAATAGTTACAATTGTAAGGAAAAGAAAAAAATAAGTAAAAAACTTGACTTTCCCTCATTAAATAAAAAGCCTAGGAACAAAATCCTAGGCCTAAATTTTTAGAAAATTTACTTTACAAAGCACAGTATTTATTATAAAATGTTGGAGAAAAAGGAAGGATTTAATGAAGAAAAAAGTAATATTAGTAATTGGCATAATTGTAGCTATAGCAGTTATTACAGTAATTTCATTATATGTTGCAAATGAAGATGTTCGAGATTGGATGGATGAATATATTTTTAGAAAAAACATAGTAGATGAAAATTTGCCAACGATCTCAATAGAAAACGAAAATGCAAGTATATATGCTTATGACAATCATATAGTAATACTAAAAGATAATAAATTAACAATATACAATGCGTCTGGAAAAGAAGAAACTACAATTAATGTTCAAGTAAATAATCCAATATTTGATTCGAGTGGAAAATACTTACTTTTGGCTGATAAAGGGAGCCAAAATGTTTATTTAATATATAATACAAGTTTGCAATGGCAAAAAACTATGGAAGGAAATGTATCGTATATTACAGTAAACAAAAATGGAGCAGTGGGGGTAGTACTAACTGGCACAACATACAAATCAGTAATTGTAATGTATAGCATAACTGGAAATGAAGAATTTAAAACATATTTGTCATCTACAGTTGCAACAAGTTTAGCAATATCAAACAATAATGACTATCTAAGCTTTGCAGAGGCTAATACATCTGGCACAGTCATATCATCAGTTGTAAAAACTATATCTGTAGAAAAGGCAAAAAACACTCCAACAGAGGCAATAATATACACTTACAATCAAGAAAACAACAGCTTAATAATAAGTATTGAATACAATAATGATAACCTAATTTGCCAATATGATAATTCGGTGTATAGGCTAAAAGATGGTAACTCTGAAAAGATATTAGATGTAGATAATAACACATTGTTTTTAGATATAAAAATGGCAGACTACATTAGCAAAATACAGGAAAATCAGTCAGGCATATTAAGAAGTGAATACGAAGTAAAAATAATAAATGAAAAAAATTCAAGTGAAAATACATATTTATTAGAGCAAATGCCAAGTGGACTTTATTGCAGTGACAACATTTTAGCAGTAGATATGGGAAATGAAATAATATTTTTAAATCATAGTGCATGGCTTTTAAAACACTTTACATCAAGGCAAAATTATAAAAACATAATACTAGGAGATAGTGTTGCAGCAATTGTTTATAGAGATAGAGTAGAAATAATTAGTTTGTAATTTGCCACATGCCGTGTGAAGGTTGCTTGAAATGGCTAAGATAACTTAAAAATATAGGAAAATTTAAAGGAGGAAAATAAAATGGCGGTTGATTTAATCATTATAATCATAATGGTATCATCAATATTTGTAGGGCTAAAGAAAGGACTAATATCTTGCATAATAGATATTGCAGCGGTTGTAGTTGCATTAATACTTGCAATTTTACTTTGCAGACCAATAACAAATGCAGTAATTGAAAACACAAATTTTGACGAAAGTTTAGCTCAAACAATTTCACAAAATATACCATTAAGTGATACAGATTTTAAAGTAGAGGAAAATTCAAATTTACCAGAAGGAATAGTAAATTATATTAATGGCATTACAGAAAACGTAAACACATCAAAAGAAGAAGCTTTTGATGCAATAGGCAAAGAACTAGCAGGTGGAGTAATTACAGTAATAGTATTTATAGCAATATTTATTATAGTAAGAATAATACTAGCATTAATAAAAGTAGTATCGAAAATAATAGACAAAATACCATTATTAAGCCAAGTAAACAAAATTGGTGGAGCAGTTTGTGGTGCAATAGAAGGGGCAATAATCATTTATGCAATCCTTGCAGTAATATCAATGATAGCACCAATAATATCAAACACTGGTCTATTAGAACTTATTTACAATTCAAACATTGGCTCAATAATGTATAATAATAATTTTGTATTAAATTCAATATATGGGTCAAAATAGATAAAAATGCAAAAACATCTTAATAAAATATTAAGATGTTTTTTGTGTGAAAAAAAGCCTAAAAATCTTGATATTATAATTTAAATTTGTTATACTAATTGCAGACTTAAATTTTAGGAGTGATATAAATAAATGAGTAATAATAAAAAATCTAAAGAAAAGAAGCAAAAACATAGAGGACGCAGAATTTTCGGAAAGATTGTACTTATACTTTTATTGATAATAATAATATTAGCAGGCATATTTGCTTACAAAGTATATAAAAATGGTGGAGGACTTACAGGTATTGTAACAACCTTGGTTGGCACAGATCCAGAAAAAGTAAAAAGTCTGCCAGATTTCTATTGCTTATTACTTGGTAAAAGCGAGGCAATGACAGATACCATAATGGTTGCAAAATACAGCCCAAGTACAGGCGAAGCGGCTTTACTTTCAATTCCTAGAGATAGTTTTGTGGGAAAAAATCCAGACACAGCCACGGCGTCGGACAAAATAAACTCAAAATATCAAATAAGTCCACAAAGAACAATAGATGCAGTAAATGATTTAACAGGTCTAAATTTAAAATATTATATAACAGTAGATACAAAGGCACTAAGAGATTTAGTAGATGCAATAGGTGGAGTATACTTTGATGTACCAATAAAAATGGATTATGATGATAGTTCTCAAGATTTATACATTCACTTAGAGCCAGGTTATCAACTTTTAGATGGTCAAAAAGCAGAATGGTTAGTAAGATTTAGACACAACAACAATGGTACTTCTTATTCATATGAATATGGAGACAATGACTTAGGTAGAATGAGAACACAAAGAGAATTTTTAATGGCAGTTGCAAAACAAACATTAAAATTAGAAAATATTACAAAAATAAATGATATATTAAATGTTATAGAACAAGAAGTAGAAACAAACATAGACTTTGATACTATGATGGAATATGCACCAGCATTACTTAATATAAATGCAGACAATATTCAAACTGGCATGTTACCAGGAGTTGCACAATATTGCAATGGGGTTGCGGTTTATTTGGTTAATGAAAAAGAAGCCAAGGAGTTAGTAAATGAATTATTTCTAACATCAAGCAATTCTACAAATGGAGAAGATGGTACTAGCAATACAATATCAAATGAAACATCAGTAGGAAACACAAACAAGGTTACTTCTGGAAACACAAACAGGGTTACCTCTAATACAGCCACTCAAAAAAATTTTAAAGTTGAAATACTAAATGGAACAGGCAGTCAAACAAAACTAAATCAGGCAATAGATCAACTTGAAGCACAAGGTTACAAGGTGGCAAAAAAGGGTAATACAAACATAACATCTACTACAACAATAATAGATAGGACAAATAACTCTGTTCAAGATGAAAGTGCAATTACAGCACTTTTAGGAACAGGAAAAGCAATTATGGGAGAAGATAATTCAAAAGTAGACTTTACAATAATTTTAGGGAGAGATTATTAATTCATTTGATTGATATGATATGAAGAACAAAAAATAATATATAGAAGAATAAGTTAAATAGAAAAATTAAATAGGGGGCACTAATCAATAATTGATTTGTGCCCTTTATTTTATTATATAGGAAAAATCAAGTTTTGCCTATATAATAAATCTAGTAACTTCAATAGAAAACCATGGGTTCTAACTACAATAACCAAAAGCTTTGAGTGAACTTATATAAGCAATATTTACTCTATTTCTTCTTTTTTACAGAAATAATTGTAACTATGATTAACAACACGCCAAATACTGCAAACAATGCCAAAATAATATTCATTGTATTTGAAGTATATACATCATGAGTTGCTATTAAATCACTCTTATAACTTTCCCCATCTATAGTGTATGTAATGCTTCCAATAACTTGACCCTCAGCTATTGGAGCTAATACAGTGCTAAATTGAATAACAGGAGTAACATCAACGACTTCGTCAGCAAATACAACACAATTTAAACTGCTAGATGCTTTGACTTCTAGGCTTTTTGTATCCGCGGTACCATTTAAAATATCAATAGTCCTAACAACATCTCCTTCATTTATAAGGTTGACTGACTTATAATTATCAAATCCATAATTAAACAAATTAATGCAATCAGTTTCTCTTGTAGCTGTGCCATCTGCTAAATATTCGCCTTTTAAAATTACGCAAATAAGGTCGATTCCGTTCTTACTAGCAGTAGCAATAATACAATAGCCTGCAGCATCAGTATATCCTGTTTTTAAGCCATTTGCATATTCATAATAATATTTGTGATTGCTCCTTAACAATGCATTAGTTGTATTATATGTGGGATGAAATTCATTTTTGGGTAAATTGTATGTAACTTTAGAACATATAGATTTAATTATGTCATTCTCGTAAGCATATTTGCCTATTAAAGCCAGATCATAAGCTGTAGAATAATGATTATCATTATATATTCCATTAGGGTTAACAAAATGTGTATCAGTGCAACCAATTTCTTTAGCCTTATCATTCATCATAGTAGCAAACTTTTCAATGCTCTCATCAAAGGCATTTTTACTAGTTTCAGAAGTTTCAAAAACATAATCTGGATTATCTAGGTTTGCAATATATTCAGCTAGTACAAATGCCGCATCATTAGCTGAAGCAATTAAAGTAATATTCAAAAGTTCTTCTACTGTGTAAACCTGACCAGGTGTTATGTACCCTAAAGAATAAGAATATGGTACAGCATTTACTGCCCAATAACTTACAGTGACATCTGCATTTAAGTCACATTTTTCAACTGTTAAAATTGCTGTCATTACTTTTGTAGTACTTGCCGGATACATCTGCTTAGTAGAATTTTTCTCATAAAGAACATTGCCTTTTTTAGCATCCATCAAAACAGCAGCTTCAGAATTTACTGTAGGACTACCACTTGAGCTATCTGTGCTAGTGAGCGGAGTGCTACTAGCATAACAAACAGATGAAAAAAAGATTAAAACACAAAAGTTTATAAAAATAAAAAATTTATTTATAATTTTCATTATTTCTCCTCATTAGATTATATTAAAAAATGCTTGTCTTAATTTGTAAAATACAAAATTTATAATATCAATAAATTAGAAATAAATCAATAGAAGTAGTGAATTTTATAAGCAAAAATTAGTAATTAAGGTTACGATTATTGTAGCATTTATATAAATAAAACTAGCTATGAATTGTAACAGTAATTTAGAAAGGAATTTATTATGAAAGAAATAATATTAAATTTAAGCAAAAAACAAAAAATAATTATATCAATAGTTATTAGTATAATATTAATTTTGGCACTAATATATGTGTATCAAAATTTATATGCAGAAGATGATGAAATAATACTTGCAAATGAAGAAAACGTGTTAGACGCAGAAACAAATGAGATTGAGGATTCAAATGAAGAAATAAGTTCTTTAAATAATGGGAAGGAAGAAGAAACTGTCGTTGTGCACGTAATAGGCGAAGTAAATAACCCAGGTGTAGTGACTCTGCCAGAAGGTTCAAGAATAATAGACGCAATAAATAAGGCAGGAGGAAAAACGGAAGAGGCTGACTTATCTAAAATAAATTTAGCTTACATAGTAGAAGACGGAACACAAATATACATACCAAGAATAAATGAAAATTTAAATGAAGTAAGTTTAATATCAGATGGAGCTGGAGTAGGAGTAATTGTCACTGACTCAAATGTTGAAGAAAATGAAGTAAACGCAAAAGTAAATATAAACACAGCAAGCAAAGAAAAACTGGAAACCTTGCCTGGTGTAGGAGAAACCACAGCTCAAAAAATAATAGACTATAGAGAAGCTAATGGAAAATTTAAAACAATAGAAGACATAAAAAATGTAAGTGGAATAGGTGATGCCAAATATGAAAGCTTGAAAGATAAAATAACAGTGTGAAAATATTAAGAAAAAATAAATAATTTATAAATAAAAAATAAATAAACACATGGTAGAATAAAAAACGAAAGGGAGGTTAAAAATGGAAACAATATTAAAATGTGAAAGCCTATGCAAAACATTTGGTAAAAAGCAAATTCTAAAAAATGTTTCCTTAGAAGTAAAAGAAGGAGACATATTAGGCTTTATTGGGCCAAATGGAGCTGGAAAAACCACAACAATAAAATTAATATTAGGACTTCAAAGTATAACAAGTGGAAAAGTTATTATTAATGGATATGATATTGAAAAAGACTTTACAAATGCAATAAAAAAAGTCGGAGCAATAGTAGAAAATCCAGACATGTATATGTATTTATCAGGATATCAAAATCTAAAACTTGTAGCAAATTTATATAAAAATATAGGAACAGAAAGAATAGACGAAGTAGTAAAACTAGTAAAGTTAGAAAAAAGGATAAATGATAAGGTATCAAAATATTCATTAGGAATGAGGCAAAGATTAGGAATTGCACAAGCAATTCTGCATAAACCAAATTTATTAATATTAGATGAACCTACAAATGGATTAGACCCAGAGGGCATCAAAGAAATGAGAGAGTTATTGGTCAATCTCGCAGAAAAAGAAAAAATGGCAATTCTAATATCTAGTCACAACTTAGCAGAATTAGATAATTTTTGCACAAAAGTCTGCATAATAAAAAATGGAGAAGTAATAGAAACAAGTGAAATTTCTAAAATAAAACATGAAACAAGTAATGAAGTAGAAATATTTGAATTAGATAATGCAGAAAAAGCAGAAAAAATATTAAGTATAGACTTAAGAAATAATAAAATATTAGGATTAGAAGTAAAAAATAGTCGAATGCTAAAAGTTAATATTTCAAAAGAAGAAGTACCTTATATAATAAACAAATTAGTAGAAAACAATATAAAAATTTACGAAGTAAAACAAGAAGAAAAAACACTAGAAGACGCATTTTTTGAAAAGACAGGGGGGAATGTAATTGAGTAATTTAATAAAAAATGAATTGACTAAAATCTTTAAAAAGAAAACAATTTATATAACAATGCTTTTAATATTTTTAATGATAGTGTTTATAAATTGTATGAATAAATATTCAAATTCATCAACATATTCAGCATATATGTATAGCGAAAGTTATATAGAGAGCTTGAAAGATGAACTTTCAAATTTAAATCCGGAAAAACCAAGTGATGTGACATTATATATAAATTTAAAATCAGAAATAGATTTATCTAATTTAATGGAAAAATACAAAGATTCAGACTGGAAATTAAGTATCATAAACGACAGAATTTCTCCATACATCACAGAAATCAACACATACACATATGGCGCGGATAAAAGTGAAGAGCAAGCAAGAAAAGCAACTGAAGAAATGGAAAATATTATAGCAAAATTAGACGAAAATGACTGGAAATACTTTGCAAATGAAGACTTACAAAATGCAAACAGTACAATAGAAGAATTAAATAATCAAAAAGCACAAACACAGGATACAGAAATAATAAAAGGACTAAATAATGAGATAGAAAATGCAAAAGTTGAAAAAGAAATTGCAGAATATAGATTAGAAAAGAATATACCATATGGAGTAGATTACCTAAATATAGCATTAACAAGATATCAAACATCATCAGAAACTTTAATTTCATATGATTTAGATAATAAAGAATTAGATTTTGAGGAGCAAAAAGAATATAATAACGCTTTAACTACAAAAGAAGAAAGCAGATATATAATAGAAACAGGAACAGATATAAATAAATCAGATAGTTTAAAAGGAAGTTTGCAGTACTTTTATTCTCAATATGGAGTATTTATAATTGTTGTAATTATAATGATTGCAGGAACAATTGTAAGTGAAGAATGGAGTAAAGGCACAATAAAACTATTGTTGGTAAAACCATATACTAGAACTCAAATACTATTATCAAAATTCTTAACAGTACTTATAATAAGTGCATTTGTAATAGTATCTACAATCTTAATGCAAATATTAGTAGGTGGAATATTATTTGGATTTGGAAGCATATTTGAACCTGTTGTTGTATACAACTTGTCTGCAAACGCAATCCAAGAAATAAATATATTTGCTTACTTAGGAATACAAACATTAACACAATTGCCAATAATAATATTACTTGCAACATTAGCATTTGCAATAAGTACAATATTCTCAAATAGCGCTTTAGCAATAACAATATCACTATTGGGATATATGGGTGCATCAATAATAAATCAACTAGCAATAGCATATAAACTAACATTTATGAAATATTTTGTTACAATGAACTGGGATTTAAGCCAGTACTTATTCGGCGGATTGCCATATATGGAAGGAATGAATTTAATAACATCTATAATTATATGTGTAGTATATCTACTAATAATGTTAATACCAACATTTATAATATTTAAGAAGAGAAATATAAAAAATATATAGAAATCCCCTTTAATAACAAAAAAGAATCAGAAATTGATATAATTTCTGATTCTTATTATTTTTGGTTGCGGGGAGTGTACAAGAATACTGGCATATTGCGTATTTCAGCATACACTGGTGGCAATCATGGTAAAATAATAAAAAATAATTAGAAATATTTTAAAATAATTTATATTAAATAGATGGATTTTATTTAAAAATTCATCTATTTTTATGGGTTCCAAGGGCAAAGCCCTGGCACACGGAGAACTTTGGTACAAAGTTCTCTAGTGTGTTAGAGAACTTATGTGAGCAAAATATTTTAATAAGTAACATTTATGTTGTTTATTAAAAGTTTGCGAACATTGTTCTCTTAAAGCTATGCAAGAAAGCCTTTAATAAAATAAATATATTGAGAGGAGAAAATTTTGTATGAGTTATGCAATTATAAGAAATGAAAAATATACAAAAGATGAGATGATCGGGTTAGCTCCTCATAATGAAAGATTTAAAAAGAAATATTCTAATAAAAATATAGACTTGTCAAAAACAAGTCAAAATTATCATTTAAAACTACCAAAAGAAAACACTTATTTAAAGGAATACAATAGATTAATAAAAGAAAATAATCTATCTCAAGGACAACTACACAAAAATAGTATTTATGTCTGTGAAGTAATATTAACTTCAGACAATACATTTTTTAATGGAATTGGTAAAAAAGAAACAAAAAGATATTTTCAAGAATGTTTTAAATTTATGACAGAATACAAAGGAATTGGAAAAGAAAATATATTAACTGCTGTTGTGCATTTAGATGAAGAAACTCCACATATGCACTTAGTATATATACCAGTAGTAAACGCAAAAGATAAACAAGGAAAGAATATCCGAAAAATATCAGCAAGTGAATTTTGGAAAGGTAAGGATAGTTACAAAAAGCTACAAAATCAATTTTATAAATATATTACTGAAAAAGGATTCGATTTGGAAAGAGGAAAAGAAAATACAAATAGAGAACATATACCTACTGATGACATGAAAAAATTAACTAACTTTTATAATACAAAGCAATTAAAAGAAAATCTAACCAAGCAAAAAGAACAAATGATAAGTTATGAAGATGTTCAAGAATTTTATAAATATGAAGATTTTACGAAAGAAAATATAGATAGAAAACTAATTTATCCAATAATAAAATATAATAATAGTTTAGTAAAACAAAATCATGATTTATTATTAGAATTATCTAAAACTAAAAATGCAAAAAAATACTATTCAGATTTACAGATAGAAAATAATCATATTATGAATGAAAATCAAGAATTAGAAGAAAAATTAAGAATGAATAATATTGAGTTAAATGCTTGTTATAAAATAATAAAAGAACTTCTTGATAAAAATAAAAAAATTAAAAAAATATTAAAAGATAAACTAGGAATTGAAATAACAGAAGATAAAGATAATATAAAAAATTTATACAATTAATACTGCAATAATAAAAAAGTAATTGATAAAAATAATAATCACTTGCATTTATCAATTACTTTTTCTTTTTTAACCATTCTTTAGCTTCTGCGTCCTTAAATCTTTCATCTGCGAAAAATTCAGATAAATTAGTTCCTAAGCTTTCACAAATATATAACAAATTCTCTAATCTTATTGTCTTTGTTTTTCTAGTTAAAAACATGGCGATAGTCGAACTATATACACCAGAAAGACTCTCTAATTTATATATAGTAATATTTTGCTCTTGCATTAATTCTTTTATTTTTAAAGCAATTAAATCAGAGAAATCCATATTAAATACCACCTTCTTCCCTATTTTTTAATTTTAGCAAACTAATAGATTAAAACCTCTCAACAAATTGAGAGAAAATTAAGCAAAATAGTTCAATAAATTGAGAGAATATGATATTATTATGTGAAAAGGAGTTGAAAATAATATGGAAAAATATTGCAGAAATTATACAGATACTGATATTTCAGATATTGTAAAAAAAATAGAAATAAGAAATAGAGAATTTAAAGATCTTAAAGAAAAGTTAGAAACTTATTTTAAATTTGAAATAACTGATTATATTATAAGCGACATACTGGATTGTGAAAATTATAATCATGTTTGCTTAATGATAAATTTAGCTGTTATAAACAATAGAATTTCATTAGAAAATGGTGTAATTTTAAAAAATGAACTAAAACAACTATTTCAAATAAATGATATTTTTGACAAGTTTAATAAAGATAATTTTATTATCGAAAAGATTAATAAACAAATAAAATGCTAAGTTGTACTATTTATTATTTTGATGTTATAATCAAAATAATAAATAGTAATTTGTAAAGGGGATATAAATTTATGAAAAAGAAAATAGTATTATCAGTATTATTTATAGTTAGTTTAATACCTATGTTATTTAATCAATATGGAGGA